>JAAXWX010000048.1 GCA_013334755.1 Chlorobiaceae bacterium
TTGATGTTCTTCCTACGGGTGGCGGTACACCGCTTGCCTCTGCGCTTTATCTCGGATGGGAGACTGCGAAACAGGCTCGAACCAAAGGTATTTCACAGATCATGTTTGTTTTGATCACCGATGGCCGCGGCAATATAGGATTGCAGGCTACCTTTAATCCTGATGCTGAGAAATTACCAAAGGAAGAACTTGAAAAGGAGATAGAGGCGCTCTCTCTTTCCATTCAGTCTGACGGAGTTGCCTCTATTGTTATTGATACTCAGATGAACTATCTCTCGAGAGGTGAAGCACCCAAGCTTGCCCAGAAACTCGGGGGACGTTATTTTTACCTGCCGAATGCAAAAGCCGAGCAGATTGTTGAAGCGGCATTGAGCTTTTAATCTCCGAAGGCCTTTCCGGCAACTGTACCGGAAAGGTCTTTTTATGGGTTATCCCGCATCTTTTTTTATACATTAAAGACATACTTTTAATGATCTTTTATATATTTGAGGTATACTTTTTATTTCAAATATATATTTGCCGTATATTTTTGCGTCCCTATAGAAGTGATATTCTAATGTGCACCTACTCCTTACATCATGTCTAATCATCGTAAAATTGTAGCTATTGTTGGTCTTGAGCAGTATAACGCTGGTCTGTGGAAAAAGATCAAGGGGCTTCTTTCAGGCGAAGCTGAACTGACCCAGTTAAGCGATATTGATCTTGAAAAAAAGCATCCTGAAGCGGCGAAAGCAATTCAGGAAGCGGACTGCGTGTTTATGAGCATGATCAATTTCAAAGATCAGATCGACTGGTTTAAACAACAGCTTGATCAGGCAACCAATGAGAAGACCGTCTTTATTTTTGAGTCCATGCCCGAAGCCATGGCGTTGACCAAGGTGGGGAGTTATGCCGTCGGAGATGGAAAGGCCGGTATGCCTGATATGGTGAAAAAAGTGGCAAAAATGCTGGTTAAAGGGCGCGATGAGGATGCCCTGTATGGCTATATGAAGCTCATGAAGATCATGCGTACCATTCTGCCTCTTGTGCCTAACAAGGCAAAGGATTTCAAGAACTGGTTACTGGTTTACTCATACTGGATGCAGCCGACTGCGGAGAACATTGCCAATATGTTCCGTCTTATTCTTCGTGAATATTTCAATGAGCAGTTGACTGTCGGAGCGATTGTTGATATACCGAACATGGGGCTTTATCATCCAGATGCTCCGGCTTATTTCAAGGATGTCAAGAGTTTCAAGAACTGGTCAAAAAAACGCGGTATTAACTTTGATAAAGGCCAGAAAATCAGCATTCTCTTTTTCCGCAAGCACCTTATTCAGGAAAAAACCTATATCGACAACACGATACGAGTGCTTGAAAAACAGGGTATCCATGTTTTTCCGGCATTTGTCATGGGTGTTGAAGGGCATGTGCTTGTTCGTGACTGGCTGGTCAAGGAAAATATTGATCTGCTGGTCAACATGATGGGTTTCGGACTCGTTGGAGGTCCTGCAGGCTCGACCAAGCCCGGAACTGCTGCAGAGGCGCGTCACGAGATCATGACAAAGCTCGATGTGCCGTATATTGTATCACAGCCTTTGCTTACTCAGGAATTTGAGTCATGGAAGGAACTTGGTGTTTCTCCCATGCAGATGACCTTTACCTATGCCATTCCGGAAATGGACGGCGCTGTCTGTCCGGTAATTCTCGGTGCTCTGCAGGATGGCAAGATAGAGACTGTTCCGGAGCGTCTCGAACGGCTCGCACTTCTTGTAAAGCAGTGGCTTCGTCTTCGTGAGGCAAAAAACCGCGACAAGAAACTGGCTTTTGTTGTTTATGATTACCCTCCGGGACTCGGCAAAAAAGCAAGTGCTGCACTGCTTGATGTTCCAAGAACACTTTTTACCATATTACAGAGCCTCAAAAAGGCGGGATACAATGTCGGCCAGCTTCCGGAAAGTCCAGATGCACTCTTTCACGCACTGGACCGGGCAACCGATTACCAGTATCAGCAAAACAAGCCTGATGCGATTAAAGTCAATTACGACAAGTTCAGGGAGATGACTTCCTCAAGGGAGCGTGAACGTATTGAGGCACGGTGGCAGGGTTTCCCAGGTGACATTGTACCCATGGGAACAGACGAAGTTTTTGTCGGAGGCATAAGATTCGGCAATATTTTTATCGGCGTACAGCCACGAATGGCGGTTCAGGGTGATCCCATGCGCCTGCTTTTCGACAAGGAAAATACGCCGCATCACCAGTATATAGCGTTCTACCGCTGGATAAGCCGCGAGTTTCAGGCGCATGCCCTGGTCCATGTCGGTATGCATGGATCGGTTGAGTGGATGCCGGGACTGCAGACAGGTCTTACCGGTGATTGCTGGCCAGACGCTCTGCTCGGTGAGGTACCTCATTTCTATATCTACCCGATCAATAATCCAAGTGAGTCGACCATTGCCAAACGGCGCGGCCTTGCCACCATGGTCTCCCATGTGGTGCCGCCGCTCTCCCGTGCAGGTCTCTACAAGGAACTTCCCGCACTCAAAGAGCTGCTTGTTGATTATCGCGAGCGGTTTTTGGGCACTGCCCACGAAGGAACAACTGATGGTTCAGGTATAGAGGAGGCCATCATGCAGAAGGCGGAGCTGCTGAACCTCACCGATGACTGTCCACGCAGGGAGGGAGAAGGGTTTGGTGATTTTGTCAGCAGGCTTTACAGTTATGTTGCTGAACTTGAAAACCGGCTTATATCCAATTCACTGCATGTTTTTGGTGAGGCCAGCCCTCTTGAGTCGCAGATCATCACCGTTACTGAAACGCTCAAGAATCGCGGTGAAAACGGCAAGAGTCTGCCCTATATCCTGATGTCCTCATCTGGTAAAAACGGCCACTACAGCAGCTATGAAGAGTTGAGTCTGATGTCGAGAAAGGGCGAAGAAGAGGCTATTATTCTGCGCGAATGGGTGGAGCAGGCCTGCCGTGATTTTGTGCAGCAGGTATTTTTTGACAAGAAAGGCGCTGCAGCTGTTTTTGCCTCGATCACCGGTGGTACCCAGCTGCCTTCCGAATATGCGCCTTTTATCGAGCAGCTTACCATAGATGGAGGAAAGCTTCTTTATGCGCTTCGTGATAATACCGGCGAGATGGAGGCTCTTCTCAGGGTGCTTGACGGGCGCTATATTGCTTCCGGTCCTGGTGGCGATCTTGTTCGCGACGGTGTCAGCGTACTTCCATCAGGTCGCAATATCCACTCCATTGATCCGTGGAGAATTCCCTCGGCAATGGCTTTCAAACGGGGAACGCTCATCGCTGACAGTATTGTGAAAAAGCATATCGAGGAAAATGACGGAGTTTATCCTGAAACCATTGCCCAGGTGCTCTGGGGACTCGACACCATCAAAACAAAGGGTGAAGCAGTTGCCGTGGTCATCAGACTGCTTGGAGCAGAGCCTGCCTACGATGCGTTTGGTAAAATCAGCCACTACAGCCTTGTGTCGCTTGAAAAGCTCGGCAGACCACGTATTGATGTGCTCATGCAGCTCAGTCCGATTTTCCGTGATGCCTTCGGTCTTCTTATGGACCAGCTCGACAGGCTTGTCAAGGCGGCAGCTAATGCCGATGAACCTGTGGAGATGAACTTCGTCAAAAAACATGTTGATGAAGCAGTTGCTTCCGGAGTTCCGTTCGAAAGTGCTACCTCCCGCCAGTTTACCCAGTCTCCAGGCGCCTACGGAACCTATGTGGACGACATGATTGAGGATTCCGCATGGGAATCTGAAAACGATCTTGACGACCTCTTTATTAGACGCAACAGCAGTGCATACGGCGGTGGCAGAAAAGGGGAGAAGGAGACGGAAATCCTGCAGAAACTTCTCGGATCGGTAGACCGGGTTGTGCACCAGGTTGATTCCACCGAGTTCGGTATTTCCGATATCGACCATTACTTTTCATCATCCGGATCCCTGCAGCTTGCAGCCCGGCGCCGGAACACGAAAGGTAACGATATCAAGCTCAACTATGTTGAGTCCTTTACCTCTGATATCAAGGTTGACGATGCTGAAAAATCACTTCGCATTGAGTACCGTTCAAAACTCCTTAATCCGAAATGGTTTGAAGGTATGCTCAAACACGGCCACAGCGGGGCTGGTGAAATCAGCAATCGGGTTACGTATATGCTTGGCTGGGATGCCGTAACCAAAAGCGTCGATGACTGGGTATACAAAAAGACCGCCGAGACTTATGCGCTTGATCCCGATATGAGGGAGCGGCTTGCAACGCTAAATCCGCAGGCGATCAAAAACATTGTCGGTCGTATGCTGGAGGCTCACGGCCGCGGAATGTGGAAAGCTGACCAGAATATGATTGATGAACTGCAGGAGATCTATGCTGATCTTGAAGATCGGCTTGAAGGGATGACGGATGATGTGTAGAAGAGAAGCTATAAGTCCCATAAGTTCATATGAATTATTGTGAACTTATGGGGCTTGTGAACCTGGTTGAAGAAAAACCCAACTAATCGGCAGGATTGTTCGTCACATTGCAGTCGAATAATTTGGAGCCTCTTTGGTTATTTTGACATCATGCGGGTGGCTCTCCCTGAGACCCGCAGAGGTTATGCGTACAAACCGTGTATTGGTCTTCAGTTCCTCTATGCAGCTTACTCCGCAATAACCCATCGCAGATTTTAATCCACCGATCAACTGGTATACTACTTCATCAAGAAGTCCTTTTGCAGGAATACGACCCTCAATTCCCTCAGGAACGTATTTTTTCGATTCACTTGATGCATCCTGAAAATAACGGTCGCTGCTTCCTTCAGGTTCCGACATTGCACCGAGAGAACCCATTCCGCGATAGGTTTTGAATTTCCTTCCTTCATAGAGAATCGTTTCACCCGGACTTTCATCGGTTCCGGCAAAAATGCTTCCAATCATGACGGAATCCGCTCCTGCAGCAAGCGCTTTGGCAATATCACCGCTGTATTTGACTCCGCCATCGGCAATGACAGGTGTGTTGGTTTTAGCTGCTTCTTCCGCACAATTAATAATTGCTGTCAGTTGAGGCATGCCGACACCTGCGACTATGCGGGTTGTACAGATACTGCCAGGTCCGATTCCGACTTTTACGCAGTCTGCTCCTGCAGCGATAAGGTCTCTGACCGCTTCAGGAGTCGCAACATTACCGGCAATAACCTGCAGGTCAGGCCATGTTTTCTTGATGTTTTTAACCATGTCAAGCACAGCCTTGCTATGGCCGTGGGCTGTATCGACTGCAACGATATCGACACCGGCTTCAACAAGAGCAGTGACTCTTTCAGGTGTATTGGCGCTGATACCAACAGCCGCACCGACTCTCAGATGCCCTTGATTGTCTTTGCAGGCATTAGGGAACTGTTTTCGTTTCTGGATATCCTTGAAGGTAATCAGTCCTTTAAGGTTTCCGTCATTATCTGTAATGAGCAGCTTTTCAATCTTGTTGGAAAGCAGAATTTCCTCAGCTTTCTGAAGATCAACATCCTCACGCGCGGTAATGAGGTTTCTGCTGGTCATGATGCTGGTGATTTTTGTATCAAGTTCCGGTTTAATACGCAGATCTCTGTTCGTGACAATTCCTTTCAGTTTCATTTCGGAACTGCCTTCAAATTCAGGTCGTGCAACAACCGGGATACCTGAAATGGAATGGCGAAGCATGAGGTCAAGTGCATCCTGCATCGTAGCATCTTCATACAGGGTAAATGGATTTCTGATGATGCCGCTTTCATATCGCTTAACCTTTGCAACCTCACGAGCCTGCTCTTCGATAGTCAGGTTCTTGTGGATAATGCCGATTCCACCGGCACGAGCCAGGGCTATAGCAAGTCCTGATTCCGTTACTGTGTCCATTGCTGCGCTGACCAAGGGTATTTTCAACGCAATATTTTTTGTAAGTCTGCTTTCAGTTGTTGTTTCTTTGGGTAGAACGCAGGAATATGCAGGAATTAGAAGAACATCGTCAAATGTCAGCGCTTCATAGAGAATCTTCGTCATGGGCAGAGCAGGTTAGTGGATTGCTGCAAAATCAATTTCGCCAATTTACAAAAAGTGATCATAGAATGACAACGTTAATCGCTGATAACATCAATCTGAAAAAGGAGCATCGAAAAATCAGGATGAATAAAGCGGCTTTTGCAAGCCTGTCGGTAACAGAATGTTTTTGAAAATCTAAAATAGAGTGTAAATTACACGCCTTTTATTATTAGGGAGAGGTCGCATAGTTGGTCTAGTGCGCTCGCCTGGAAAGCGGGTAGGGTGTAACAGCCCTCGAGGGTTCGAATCCCTCCCTCTCCGCCAGGAAAATCTGTTGAAAAAAGCTTGTAACTTATATTATTTAAAGCATATAGTCTCTTTGTAGAACTGGCCGGAAAATCTTTATAGCTTTTTTTCTGTAATTTTCACAAGGATTCACTATCTTCAAATCCTGTTCTTTACTATTAATATGGAGGATTTGCCTAATTGGTAAGGCAGCAGTCTTGAAAACTGCCGGGTTTACGCCCATGGGGGTTCGAGTCCCTCATCCTCCGCCATACCACTCTGGAGAGGTGGCCGAGCGGCTGAAGGCAACGGTTTGCTAAACCGTCATAGTTCTTATAGGGCTATCGAGGGTTCGAATCCCTCCCTCTCCGCAACAAACCCCGCATTGGCGGGGTTTGTGCGTTTTCAGATTAGCGCACGGATGTGTCCATCCAGATACTGAAATCCGTGGTTGTACAATGACGCCCTGGTGCTGTGGTTCACTCCAGGTTGTTTCTGCCGGGGAGACTTCTTTTCGAGCCAGTTCATTGATCTGCTCTCGACTCCTGGCAAGAGAGGCAAGCTGGCAAGTACGTGATTTTAGTCGGGTCACAAATATCCGGGTAAACCTTTTGAACTTTTTCCTGGTTAGGAGCATGACGAATATGTTGTTGTTCACAATCATTCAGTTTGCAGTTTCATCGGTAAACGGGTCATCAAACATATAGCCGGGGCAGACTATAGGTTGATAATCTGAATGGAAGAGCCTTGTTTTTAGAAAGTTGATCATATATTTAATCACAATCTGAAGAGGAGTGCACTTGTTTTTGTATATGGCTTGGTCGTTACCTATTACGACAATAGATAAAAAGATCTGACATGACGGGCGGGATAGCGACTCGGCGACTTTTGTTACGGAGTCATTATTCCCTTTTAACAGTAAACAGTATGATATTACCAATCAATATTTATAGTGATGATATTCTTCGGCTGAAAGCCAAGCCGCTTAAGGGCATTGACAGTAGGGTTGAAGAGTTAGTGGCAGCCATGTTCGAATCGATGCATAATGCTTCAGGCATTGGTTTGGCGGCGCCCCAGGTGGGCCATTCAATTCGGCTGCTTGTGCTTGATCTCTCATGTGTCAGCAAATATGAGCATGAAAATCCGATGGTGGTCATTAATCCTCATGTTCTTTCGGTAAGAGGGTACAATGATATGGAAGAGGGATGTTTAAGTGTTCCTGGTGTTCAGGGGGATGTTGTCCGCCCGGCGGTTATCACGTTAAAATATCGTGATGAGCATTTTCAGGAGCGAACGGGGGAGTTTTCCGGTATGGTTGCCAGGGCACTTCAGCATGAGATCGATCATCTTGACGGAACCCTTTTTGTTGACAGGATGGAGAAGCGGGATCGAAAAAAAATACAGAAGGAGCTTGATGCTCTGGCTTCAGGTATAGTCGATACCGAGTATCCTGTTGTTTCACGTGAACATGTAACGTTATCCAAAAACGCTTGAGCGCCATGCGGATTATTTTTATGGGAACTCCGGAGTTCGCCGTTCCTTCATTACAGGCTATAGCTGCTGAAAAGAATAAGTTTGACATTGTTCTGGTTGTTACAGGATCTGACAAGCCTCGCAGAAGCAAACATGCCGATCCAGAACCAACTGCGGTAAAAAAAGCGGCTCTTGCTCTTGCTCTTCCGGTTCATGAAGTTGATGATGTCACCCACCCTGATTTTGCTGAAACTATTGCAGCCTGCAAAGCAGATGTCATTGTTGTTGCCGCGTTCCGAATTCTACCTCCAGCAGTCTATGAACAGGCGGCTCTGGGTGCGTTTAATCTTCATGCATCACTGCTGCCGGCATACAGGGGGGCTGCGCCCATCAATTGGGCCATTATCCGGGGGGAACGTGAAACCGGCGTTACAACATTTTTTCTTCAGCAGCGAGTTGACACCGGCAATATTATCCTTAAGGAAAAAACCGCGATAGCCCCGGATGAAAATGCAACTGATCTTGCCCGTCGCCTGTCGGTGATCGGTGCCAGCGTAGTTGTTGACACCCTGCATCAGATAGCGACCGAAAGTGTGGCGGTGTCAAACCAGGATGATTCGCTCGCCTCAAGAGCCCCAAAACTTACCCGTGACAATACCCGTATTGCATGGTCACATTCTGTTGCGGTTATCAATGATTTTATAAGGGGTCTGGCTTTGAAGCCTGCGGCTTGGACTACATTCGAGGGTAAAACAATGAAGATATTCAGGGCTGCACCGGCTGGCCGTTCGATCGAAACCCCGTCAGCGCCTCCGGGTACGGTTCTTGTCGATCAGGGACGACTCTATGCAAAAGGTTCCGATGGCTGGCTTGAACTCTTGCTGCTGCAGCTTGAAGGCCGCAAAACGATGGAAGCAGTTGAATTTCTCAGGGGTTTCCGCCACGACGAAGAGTCTTCGTTTTTTGTGTAGGGGCTCGGTCATGTCACAATCGTATTAATTCATTATATTAGCCCACCTTGAATTTTTACCAGAATCAAACGCTCTTTATATGGCCTTGTCCAGTACAGAAGTTAACCGCATCAGGAACTTCTGCATTATCGCACACATTGATCACGGAAAATCCACACTGGCCGACCGCCTGCTGGAAATAACGCATACCCTTGACCGCACCCAGATGGCCTCCGCACAGGTTCTCGATGATATGGATCTGGAGCGGGAGCGTGGTATTACCATAAAAAGCCATGCCATCCAGATGAAATACACGGCTGAGGATGGTATTGAATACACGTTGAACCTTATCGACACTCCGGGTCACGTCGATTTCAGCTATGAAGTGTCACGATCGCTTGCCGCCTGCGAAGGAGCTCTTCTGATTGTTGATGCCACCCAGGGAGTAGAGGCCCAGACCATTGCCAATCTCTATCTTGCCCTCGATGCAGGCCTTGATATTATTCCGGTTATTAATAAAATCGATCTTCCCTCTTCCGATGTTGAGGGTGTGGCCCATCAGGTCATGGATCTTATCGGTATCAAACGTGAGGATATTCTTCAGGTATCGGCCAAAGCCGGTATTGGTGTCCATGAGCTCATCGAGGCTATTGTCAAACGTATTCCGGCTCCGGCCGACAACAACCACCTCCCCCTGCGGGCGCTGATTTTTGATTCAGTCTTTGATGCTTACCGTGGTGCGGTGATTTACCTTCGTATTGTTGACGGGGCGCTTAAAAAGGGTGACAAAGTCAAGTTTTTTGCGAGCAATAAGGTTTTTCTTGCTGATGAGATCGGAACCATGAGTATGAAGCGACAGCCGAAATCCACTCTTGAATCCGGAGACGTCGGTTATCTGATCTGTTCCATCAAGGATGTCAAGGATGCCAAGGTTGGCGATACGGTCACTCTTGTCGATAATCCCGCAAGCGAGCGTCTTGCAGGCTACAAGGAGGTCAAGCCGATGGTGTTCAGTGGCCTCTATCCGATTAACTCAAATGAATTTGAGGATCTTCGTGAATCACTTGAAAAACTTGCACTGAACGATGCATCGCTGATCTATACTCCTGAGACCTCGGTAGCTCTGGGTTTTGGTTTCAGATGCGGCTTTCTCGGTCTGCTCCACATGGAAATTATCCAGGAGCGTCTTGAGCGGGAATATAGTGTCAATATCATCACCACGGTTCCGAACGTGGAGTACAGGGTAGTCATGACCAACTCTGATGTTGTTATTGTTGACAATCCCTCCAAGATGCCCGAGACGGGGCGCATCAGTCTGGTTGAAGAACCATATGTAACCATGCAGATTATTACACGTTCCGACTATATCGGCAATATCATGAAGCTTGGTATGGAACGTCGTGGCGAGTACAAGAATACCGATTATCTTGATACGACCAGGGTGATCATGCATTTTGAGTTCCCTCTGGCTGAAATCGTTTTTGATTTTCATGACCGCCTCAAATCAATTTCGAAAGGCTATGCGTCAATGGACTATGAGTATATCGGTTACCGTGATTCTGATCTGGTCAAACTTGATGTACTGCTGAACGGTGAAACAGTTGACGCGCTCTCGATTATCGTTCACCGCTCCAAAGCCTATGATTGGGGCAAGAAACTGTGCCTGAAACTGAAAGGGATTATTCCGAAGCAGATGTATGAAGTTGCTATACAGGCGGCTATCGGCAGCAAAGTGATTTCACGCGAAACCATATCGGCGATGCGCAAAAACGTGCTGGCCAAATGTTATGGCGGTGATATCAGCCGAAAGCGTAAACTGCTTGAAAAACAGAAAGAGGGCAAAAAGAGGATGAAACAGGTAGGCAGGGTAGAGGTGCCGCAGGAAGCCTTCCTTGCATTGTTGAATATTGATGAATAGCAGACTTTATAACGATTAAAATGTCATATCATTGAATACAGAGAAGGGTAAGCCGGAAAAAAAACATTCGCGGGAGTGGTTTGAAGCCCTGATTATTGCTGCCATATTCGCAACTGTTCTTCGTGTTTTTATCGTTGAATCCTATCGTATTCCAACCGGATCGATGGAGAATACATTGCTTGCAGGCGATTTTCTTTTTGTCAATAAATACGTTTACGGGCCAAAACTGCCCTTCACCGATATTCGCCTGCCTGGTGTCAAGAAGGTTGACCGTGGAGATATCATTGTCTTCAAGTTTCCCAAAGACCGTTCACTGAATTATATCAAGCGTTGTGTTGCTGTCAGCGGTGATACCCTTGAGATCCATGACAAGCAGCTTTCGATCAATAGAAAACCGGTTGCATTGCCCGAACATGCACAGTTTATCGGACAGCTTGAACCAGCCGGAGCCGGTGATTACATGATTTTCCCACAGTTTTCAAATTTCAACAAGGATAATTATGGCCCGATACGTATTCCTCGCAAAGGAGACGTTATACGATTGACAGCAGCAACCTTCCCGCTTTATAGTTCGCTAATTGCTGATGAAGGACATACTGTAAGTCTGCAGGGCAGGGAGGTCTTTGTTGACGGTTCTCTGGTTCAGGAATATACCGTTCAGGAAAACTACTGCTTTGCTATGGGCGACAATCGTGATAACAGCCTTGACAGCCGTTTCTGGGGTTTTTTACCGGAAAAGGATCTTGTCGGTCAACCGTTGATTGTCTACTGGTCATGGGATCCTGACCTGTCATTGCTTACTGATCCCTTCGGCAAACTTGCCTCTATCCGTTGGTCGCGGCCAGGGTTGATGGTTCACTGAACGAAATGTTTGTCGGCAAGAATTTTTTCGCTTACAGCTTTTGTCGACAACAGTCTTGCTGTGGGGCTGAAGAGAAGTTTATCGAGCTCAGGGGAGGCTATTTCGAGGGTTTTGATAGTAATGGAATGAGTGCTACTTTGATCACCTTCATGATATGCTGCTGTCGTTGGCGTGAGTTCAACATTATGGAGTGTAACCGAGTTAAAAACCAGGCCTGATTTCAGTGATTTGATGCTGATATGCCAGGTATTACCGGTTGACTGGTTGACTGATGTGGAAAGATTCTTTTTGAAATCGGTATTCAGGTAGATATTGGTGGAAAGATAGACTAACAGATATCCCGCGGGGAAGAGAATGCCGGGGGAGAGCATAAGTGCTTTCAGCCAGTTTATAAGGAATTTTTTTTCGGGAAATAGGAGGGTCATGATTGCTTTCCGGTTTTCTCCGTTTCCAGAGAATGCTCCCGTTGTTCTTTCTTTACGATACTAAATATTTTTCATTGTTACTGCTTTATGGTAACAAGGTAAACAATAACCAATTCAGCTCACTGCTTTTATGCCAGAATATCAAAGGCATGCCCCCTATTGTCTTAAGCCGCTTTTCAAGGAGGTACATGCTGATACAGAAAGCCCGGTTTCAGTTTATCTCAAACTGCGCAGACCCTTTTCATGCCTGCTTGAATCGGTGGAGGGTGAAGAGCTGCTTGCCCGTTTTTCCTATATTGCCATAGACCCGGTCGCTATCCTCAGAGGTTTTGTGGACGGCCCGGCTGCTATTGAAATTCTTGATGAAAAATTCAGCGATCTTGGCCGGATTGCCGCTGAGGAAAAAAATCTTCGCCTGAAGATTGACAGTGCGCTTGCTGCGTTTGATACCGAAGAGATACCAAGAAAAAAGAACGGTACACCCCAGATGATTACATCGGGAGTTTTTGGCTATTTCGGTTACGA
>JAAXWX010000049.1 GCA_013334755.1 Chlorobiaceae bacterium
TGTGTTCAAGTTCGATTATGCGGAGCGCTTGTGCGGTGAAGATATGAAGACAAGGGTGTCGTGGGCTGAGTTATTTTACAAAAATAATGAGAGTTAGATCGGTATATCACGTACAAAGATGGGTTGGTTTTGTTTGATTATTCTAATCAGTTGGTTAACTTATTAATAAATCTGATTTTGACACAGTTAACCCCCATTAATTGTTCGCAGAAATGGCGAGATTTACGTATACGACAAGCCAGATAGTTACCCAGCTTACTACATCGTGGGGCGGCAGTCTGTCAGGATACACATTTAAATGGTCATCCAGTCTGCCGACAATATCCTATTCGATTAATACCTCGACTCCTGCCAACGCTTCAGGTTACATCCCTGCAGAAGGCGGGCAATTTCTGGTTAAGATGGATGCGCTTCAGGTTGCAACGGCCACTCTTGCATTTCAACTATGGATTTAAGGTTCACACTGCCTGCTGGATGAGGAGATTGTAATAAGCTGATTTCATATTGCCATCCTGTTGTTCTGCAGCACGTGTACGCCATTATGCAGCGCATAGCTGCCGTAGTGATAATAGCCAGTGAGGCTGGCCTCGATCGCTGGACTGGTTGCAAGATGTTCAGTAATCACAGTGACCAAAAATTGGAAAGTGGGTTCAACGTTTCCTGTGTCTGGTATTTTCAGGAGCTTGCCTGCTGGGTCGGTACAGATTCCTTAAGGAAATACCTGTACAAGCTGGTTCACGGTCAGTTACGCGACTCTTTCAAGAAAATCTCATTCTGGCTTGATGGATCGCTTGTCATAAGTGGTCGTAAAAAATACTTTCTCTGATCCTGAAGCTATTAAGGGAGGCTTCAGGAAAAAGGAGTTATCGAATAATGCCGACAAGCAGAACCTTGATGGAACTTGCAGGCGTGCTGTGAAGATTTTTTACTTGATACGTAAAAAAAGATTGACTCCTAACGGTTCACTGACAACGCTGATATGCTTTTTCTCGACACCTGACTCTATTGCCAGATCAATTAGTTCCTGCTTGCTTCGATGACAAAGGAACCATTTTCCGAACAGCTCCATATATTTTTTTGTAGGGTTTATAGTGGAAAAATTACCAATAACGACAGAGCCTTCAGGTTCAAGAAATGAACGTAATTTTTTCAACAGAAAAACAAACTGCTTGTCATCAAGATAATCAAATACACCGGCTGACCAGACTATATCATACTTTCGTTCAGGCATAAACCTGAATACATTTTTTTCAAAGAAATTGATCTTGTTCAGATGTGGTGAACATAATTCAGATGCATAGGCAACGGCCGCTTTATCATAATCAACACAGTCAAAGAAAACCTGAGTATCCGGGTTGTCCTGAAAAAACTCAAGCATATCTCTTCCCGGCCCGCTACCGACATTCAGTACATGCAGACTTGCATTGGATTCCAAAGATGATGCCAGCAGCTTTAAAAAGAATTTTTTCCTGTTCCTTACAGCTATTGTTGCTTCCTGAGCATGAAAAAAATCATCCCATCGGCTGAATAATTCATTTTCCGACTTCCATATCCTGTAGATTTTGTCAATTATTTCATAATCACCCGAATAGCCGTGGGGCTTATGAAAAGCAAATCCCTGCATAGTCTCAACAGATAAAACAGGCATGATAATATCAAGCAGATCGTTGTATGTGATATCGGATAATGGCTGTTCAAGAAGCCGTCCGATACGCTCGATTTCAACGTGTAAAGCTTGATAATCTGATATTTCCGGTCCCTTTTTTTCAACGATCTTTTTTATGAAATCCATAGGAATACTCCTTTACTTTTCTGTGAAAAAAATAAGAGGTTACCAAGTAAAGCAGTTTCCGATAAAGTGTAGATTACACTGCGGATATTGCAGAGACTCCGGTAGATTTGTTTTGTACCCATGTTGTAAAATCGTTGTGAGGAGGATGATTATATAATTTTTCAGCCATCGGCTTGGTAACATTTCGGTCAATCTGACAAAAGCTCACGACACGGTTTCAATTCCAGCCAATAGATTAAGTCGCTACTCAAACACTTATTCTCTTTTTCAATCAGTATAAGTTAAGATAAAATTTTACGTTAAGGTGTTTTCATGCATTATGCTTTTTTTATCAGTTGATTGAGCCTTGATCAATTGCTTTATTTTACTTATCAACACCAGGTTGTCAAAAGGTTTCTGCATGTAATCATTCATTCCTGCTTCAAATAATTTTGCAATTTCCTTTTCGTCTGATTCTCCACTGATACCGATAATTGGAATATCACTACTGCAAAGAGTATCACTATTGCGAATCTGTCGTGTTGTTTGAAATCCGTCAAGACCGGGCATCTGAAGATCCATAAGAATAAGGTCGCATGTATTGCTTATTTTTTTCAAATGTTCAAGCGCCTCATTGCCATTTACAGCCTCAATTATTTTAACATTCTGTTTTTCAAGTATCCACCGGAGTGAAAGTCTTATGACTCTTGTGTCATCAACAATCATGATTGTACGGCCGGTTAGAGATACAGCACCATTGGTATCGGGGTGGTTCAGTACAAAAGCAAGACTCTTGATCAGCTCTAATTCCTGAACTGGCTTTGCAATAAATCCCTGCATCCCCACTTTTTCTGTTTTGGCGCGGGCGATATAGGGCAGAGCCGTGGAGTATCCTATGATAGGAATATGCATTGAGAGCAGCCCGGCTTTCCCGGTTCTTATCGCTTCGGTTGCTTCATAGCCATTCATGACGGGCATGTTCAAATTCATCAATACGGCATCATAACGCATCCCCATCACCATTTCTATCGCATCCAATCCATGATCGGCTTCATCAATGTCCGCTTGAAAAGGGGTCAGATATTTTTTGACAACACTCCTGTCAGCAACTTCGTCGTCGACCAGAAGAATCCTTTTATTACGGAAAATCTCAAGATGATTGGTGATTGTCTTGTTTTTGAATTCGGCTATTTCCTGTTCATTGATGACAGGAAAGGTCAGCATAAACTCGGTATACTCGCCATGAACGGAATTACACACAATATCGCCATCGAAAGCACGCATTACCCTCTTGCAGTAAGCAAGGCCGAGGCCAGTACCACCTTTTTTGCCTGACGTATAGTAGGGCGAAAAAAGCCGTTCAAGGTTTTCTGCAGGTATGCCGGGCCCTGTATCTTTCACATAAATTCTGTTATATGGGTAGCCCTTTTTAAGACGAATAGAAATTCTTGCATCCGGATACGCCTTTATGAAATAAAAAGCGTTGATGATGAGATTGAACAACACAAAGATATAGAGTGTCTCATTCACTCTTATGAAAAAGTCCTCATCATGTTCCAGAGAGAGCTTTTCCCTTTCAGAATCGGTCTCATAACCATACTCATCAAGAGCTTTCCGGCTGAGACTGAAACACGAGCAGTAGGCAAAGCGGGTTTTATCAATCGATTTGTTTTTTGTTTCATTCAGGATCATATCGATAATCTGTACCCCGCGGGTAACAGCCATCTTTCCCTGTGCAACACTTAGGTAGACCTGATCAAGACTCTCGGAAGAAATCTTTTCCATTTTCTTTTGAGAATGCTCGATTGGCAGCTCCTGCAATATTCTCTCAAAACTGAATTTAACCTGTGCGAGAGGATTTCGCATTTCGTGGGCAATACTTGAAGCGAGTATCTGCAGTACCGTATTGTTCTCTTGAGCTACGAGACCTTTAATGTTGCTTAAACTGAACAAAAAGCCGGAAATAATCGAAAATCCCGCGACAATGGCATACTGGGCAACATTGAAGTGCACTTCCAGCACGGTATACGGGGGTATCAGCAAAAAGGCTACATAAGCAGCTGCCACTCCGATACATAAATCAGCAAGGAAGACAATAAAGTTCGGCACAAAGGACATCAGAACAAAAATCATGAATATTTCCCAGTTCAGCCAAGGGTCATGAAAATTGTTCTTGAGCATAAAGAGTGTAATAAGGAAAGGGAGGACATAAATCAGCATGGTATGCCAGTAGTAGGTAAAATACTTGCCGAGAAAATCGGGGTTCCGGATTTTCAGGAGTGATCCGATACAGATTGCTACACCAACAAGGCGGACTGGAAGATTTTCCCAATCATTATGGAAGATATATTTATAAACGAAGTAGAGAACGAAATGTCCGGAAGCTCCTATAAGAGATGCGGCAACTAAATTGAAGCGCGAAATCTGGGTTCCTTGTCTGAATGAGGATTTTAAAATTTTGATGACATTCATATGGCGGGGGTTTCCATTTTCAATTTGACACTATAATGCCGCACACGCTTGTTTTACAAGCAGTACAAAAAGAGGGATATGTTAAGATGTCAACCTTGCGCGTTCAAACAATGAGAATACAGGGGGCTATACTTACTAATGGCATTCTTTTGATTTCTATACTTCTATGCCGTATTTGTTCGCTGCATTGAAAACCATCAAATCGCCTTCAGGTAGACCTTGTCTGAAGTGAAGCAGCCCAATTATTTGCGCTTTTTATTACTTTAGTAAAATACAAAGTATTTTTTATTTCAAGCAGTAAAACCTTTAGATGGATGTAATAAGCGTGTTTTTTTTGCAGGGAATAGACATAAAAATTACTGCATAATGTGCTTTTTTATCTCTTTTTTCTGTCAATATATTTTTTCTTTAAAAAGCTCCGGATCTACACTGGTGCCATAAAGATAAATCCCCTGGTGAAGATGCCGGTAAGTCAGGCTCTGCTGATGGCCTTCCCTGTTTCGGCACTCTTTTTTTCTCAGACCGTGCCTGTCCGTAAAACTTCTCCTCTTTCCATGCTTTTTACTGGTGTTAGCTCTCAACCGGGCCGCTGTTTCAGGAGTGCTTCAGGCTTGAAATAACTGGCGTAAGGTACGGAACGTGTTTGAGAAAGTGAGCGGTATAGTATTTTTAGGGGCTTCCGATCTGTAAGGTGTTTTTCACCCTTTTTTTTGTCTCAGTTGTCTTGAGTTCCTGTTTTGGCTGATCGAGTGTTATCGTTGGATTTTACGGTCAGTCGAAGCATGCGTGAGCTGAGATTTTGTATTCTTCTTTTCCCGTTCGTACCAGCAGGGAATAACTGCCGGACTTTGTCATGTTTTCGACAGGAACCTTGGCTTTCTATGAGCAGGCCTGCTGTCGTTCAATGAGCCAGAGGGCGGGTTACGAAGAAGTGATTGTTACCGTTACGGAAAAGAACTCCAATGCTTTCTTGATGTGCCGGCTATGGTTACCCGCATGGCATCATTCAGCGTAAAGGATAGTATCAGGCATTGGATCATGCTCATGACTGGAAAGGATTAGTTCAGGGGGAGATCGTAAAGCGCTTCATCAAGCTGATTTCGTATTGTCATCCTGTTGTTCTGCAGTTCCACCGTGCCGCAGGTGAAGTGCGGATGTACTCTTCGATTCATGAAGGCCGGCATTACGACAAAGTGGATGGCTTTATGCAGCGCATAGCTTCCGAAATGATAATGGCCGCTGAGGCAGGCCTTGACCGCAGAAAAGGATGTGATGAGATCAGTAATCTCACTGTGGTTCCAGAGGAGGCCATGTTTCGGATCGGTGGTCTCCGGAAGCAGCGGGAAGTGGCATATGATGATCACCTTCTCTCCAGCCTGTTCCGCTTTTTCAAGCTCTCCCTTCAGCCATTTTTTTTGCTTCAATCCAACTGCGCCGCAGTAGGTGTGCAGTTCAGGCCTGGAAAGGAAGCGCTCAAGGGTCTGACGATCTTCTTCCGTTTCCGGTTCGCGAAGTACTGAGAGGTCCATGCCGTCAAGCACGATAAAGCGGTACTCCTGTTCAGCAAAAGTATAAAAAGCCCTTTGCATACCGAGAGCAGCCATCATCTCCCGGTGTGGTATTGCAAGGCAGTGGTTGCCGAGGACATGCCGGATGGTGCCCGGAAATGTATTGAGGACGGCGAGAACTTCAGCGAGCTCCTCGTTTTTATGGGCATCGGTTCCATTGATCAGGTCGCCGAGCTGCAGCAGAAAGTCAACATTGTTACGTTGCCAGCAATGCATGCAGCTGAGAAGGTCTGCGGACGTTTCCATAGTTGACGCCGCTTCGCTCTCCGACAAAAAATGAATGTCGGTGATAATACCGAAGCGGACCATTTGGTCGTTGTCAGAGCGTGACATCAGTCGCCGAATTCGGAGAGATATTTTTCCATGAATTCATCGAGGTCTCCGTCAAGCACGTTTTCCACGTCGAACCGTTCGTAGTTGGTGCGGTGATCCTTGATGCGCCGGTCGTCCAGCACGTAGCTGCGGATCTGGCTTCCCCACTCGATTTTTTTCTTTTTGCCCTCGATCTCGCGTTTTTTGGACTCCTCTTCTTCCCGCTGCCGCTGGTAGAGCTGTGCCATGAGCATTTTCATGGCACGCTCCCTGTTCTGGAACTGCGAACGCTCCTCCTGGCAGCCGACCACGATTCCGGTCGGGAGGTGCTTGATGCGCACGGCGGTCTCCACCTTGTTGACGTTCTGGCCTCCCTTGCCGCCGCTGCGGAAGGTGGAAAGTTCGAGGTCCTCCTTGCGGACTTCTATTTCAACATCGGGAGGGGCTTCCGGGTAGGTGAAGACACTGGCAAAGGAGGTGTGCCTTCTGGCGTTCGAGTCGTAAGGCGAAACGCGAACAAGCCGGTGGACACCATTTTCAGCTTTCAGGTAGCCGTAGGCATAGGGGCCCTGGATTTCAAGTGTTGCGGTTTTGATGCCGGCTCCGTCACCCTCCTGGTAGTCGTCGGTATAGATTTTATACCCCTTGCGTTCCGCCCACCGCATGTACATTCGATAGAGCATTTCCGCCCAGTCCTGGGCCTCCGTGCCACCTGCCCCGGCATGAATGGTGATGAGAGCGTTGCCTGCATCATCTTTGCCCGAAAGCATGTTTTTGAATTCGATGGCTGCTATATACTGCTCGATTTCAGTTATGGCGGTTGTGAGCTCTTCGGCGAAAGATTCATCGTCGAGTTCTAGGGCAATGTCGAACTCATCCTGACAGACGCGCGCCTTCGAGGCGATTTTTTCATACTCGTCCGTCCATGATTTATGCTCATTCAGCTCTTTTAATATCTTGTTTGCCTCCTTCTGATCGTTCCAGAAGGATGGATTCAGAGAGATTTTTTCAAGATCATAGATTTTTTCTTTACGCTCATCAACGTCAAAGATACCCCCGTAACTGTTCCAGGCGACGATTGATCTCCTGCAGTCTTTCTTTTTGTGGTTCAAACATGATATGGTTCTTTTATAGGTTGATCATCAAACAGGCGTTATAAAAGAACAATTATTTTCAAGAGAAATCAAAGACGTTGACAAAATATGTACTTTAACGATGTTTTGCGTTGATTGTTGAACAGTTTTTTTAAATCAAAAGGAATACCCTTATGGAAGCGAAAGAGATCGTGCTGGAGGTGTTGAAAAAAGAAGGCAATCCGATGAGTGCCGGTCAGATTGCCGAAATCAGCGGGCTGGAACGCAAAGAGGTCGATAAGGCGATGAAGGTGCTGAAAGATGAAGAGCTGATTGTTTCCCCGAAGCGCTGCTACTGGGAAGCGAAAGGATAATTGGTTCAACCCGGTAAACATATTCACCGGGTTGTTAATCAGGATATCGGGAAAACGGAACTCATCTCATCTGAAGTCCCCGCGGCTGGCTCTGCTTGCCTTCATAAGATTTCGCGATGCTTTTGCCAAGGCCGAGTATCCCCGAGAATGGCTGGATCTTGAAATAGGTGCCGAAGCCAAAGCATAGAGAAAGAATTAAAATGACAACAAGCTCTCTCGGACTTTGAAGTCCCTCTTTTGTCTTGCTTTTCAGATAGGAGAAAAATGCCTTCCAGTTAATGAAAAAGAGATGGCAGAGAGAGAGCAGGGAAAAGGAAAAGCCAAAAATGATATGCTGGTTTTGCCAGGCAGGTTTTGTCATTCCGACCATCTCCCACACAATACCGGAACCTCTGCTGCCAGGAAAAATATAGAGAATCACTCCCGAGAAAAGGAGCATGAGAAAAGAGAGGAATAGCCCGAAGCTTGTAAATATCCGCCAACTGAAAGCTTTGTTCATGGTGCAATCTTTTGAATTATTTTATTCGTTATTTGATGATCTATACTTCATGTGACGCCCATTTCCGCTTTTTCCAGCGCTCCGGAGCAATATAAAGAGTGTCAATGTTTGATACGGCGGGGTCTGTGAAGGATGGAAGGACTCTGGAGTTCATTGTGACTCAGGTGTGGCAGGCAAGCCGTCTTGTTCAGCTGCAACATGGATCGGGAAAAGAAAGAAAAATGCGTTATGCGGGAAGTCCGGGTTAGTCATGTTTTTTATAAAAGCCTTTAGCCCTGATAAGCTCAACCCATTCTTTTGCCTTTTTTTCTGCAGATAGTGAAGGCGTTGAATGGATAAAATTGGCTATGTCCCGAAGGGCAAAACTGCCTGTACCAGGAAAATCAACTGTTCTTGGATCACCAAGAATCCATGTCTGCGGCTGCTTAACCTTTCCTTTTACAGGATCATCATACTCGATCGGCTTAAACAGATCTGCAAGGGAGCGAGTTCTCCACTCTTCCGCAGGAAATGTTATGACCGAAGCTGCATTGCCCCGATGCTTGAGCCTGGCACATCCTGCAGCAAGAATCATCGGCCGTCCGAAAACCGAAGCAGAATACTCTCTTGGTGTGCTCGTAAAACCAGCCATAACCTTACCGCTTGCTATTCCAATATCAGGGCAGAACATCATGGCATCATGATCCCCCATCCAGCGAGCAACCTGAAGGGCATCCACAAAGGGGTCTTCGGAACCGAAGCGTTTCGAAAAAAGCAGAACAATCGCATTGTCAAGAAATCTTTCAAGTACGCAGAACTGTTCTGTGTGTGAGGATTCCCGCATCCAGACAAGAAACATGTTCAGGTAGATGAGCATTTCCGAGGGAGAAAGATCAATGGAAAGTCGCGCAAAGTCGGAGATGCCTGCATAAAGCACCGTAGCTTCAAATTCAATTCCCTTTACCGAAAAACAGCCGGAATATTGATCATCAATTTCAACATCGATGGTCAACGGCTGGGAGATAAGAAAATCAGTTATCGTATTAAAGCTGTATGGTGTTTTCACGATACTGGAGTTAAAGCCAGTTGAGAACCCCGGCAAATCTGCTGCCACGAAGCTTGTGGCAGTTCTGTTGATGAGTGCCGGGAAAGAGTGTCAAGGTTTATACTGCTTCCAGTATTTATAGATTTTAATAACGAAAGTGGGCAGTAGCTGGGTCATATCCGAAAGATCCTTTTCAGACAAGGAATTGTAATCATCAGTGAGTTTACTGAGTATCAACATCGGCATTGCGAGCATGCCGGTATCTTCATCCTCAAAGAGCGGCGACCATGATTTGTGGGTCAGCTCCATCCCCATCGTAAAACCCAGTGCCCAGTTTTCAACCGCAAGCTCCTGCTCCTGATCATCGCTGTAGCTGAACGTTTCATAGAGAGGAAGGAATTCATCGGGCTCGTTGAGGAATTGCAGCGTGATGGTGTTCATATGGCGGACAAGCAACTCCTCGATCATGTCCGCTTCAGCTTCTGAAGAAAAACAGGGCACATCACTCTTTTCCTCATTCCAGATATACGGGATCCAGATCTCGGGCGGTACCACATCAGGCCCGATAATCAGTGCGGTCATATAACCGTCAACCATTTCAATCGACGACAAAGAGTCTTCAGGCATCAAATCTGAGAGGAGAAAGCTTTCCAGCTGGCCAAGTTCTTCCAGCGAAAGCGGTTGCTGCAGGGGATCAGATGGTTTCATGTCAGCAGACATTTAAATGGGCGATGAGAAAGCATCGTTTATTCCTTCAACGTAGTAAAATAAATATTTAAATCCTGACGACCTGAACCTTCAATCATAACCGGAGATAAGTGCATGACTTTCTTCATCTCGCTGCACACACAGGGTTGATCAACACTGCGTTCATGCCTGGAGCTGAGCCGCAGTCCTATCCATTCAAACAGACTGGTTGCAAAAAACAGCATACTGGCCATAAGCGTTTTTGATATATTTCCCAATACACAAGAGCTCCCTGCACATGGGCTTGTGTCTGCAGTAAACATGATTTTTAACAAACCGGGTAGTAGTATGCACAGAAAGTTTGGCAAGTCCGATATTGTCAGAATCGCTTTTGATGCCATGCTGCAGCATGGACTGGAGCCGGATTTTTCTCTCCAGGCAGAGAAACAGATAGCATTAATTGATGGTCCGGGGAATGAGAGCAATCCGGATATACGTGATCTTACCTCATTGCTCTGGTGCTCAATCGACAATGATGACTCTCTTGACCTCGATCAGTTAACCGCATGTGAAGCGCAGGCGGACTTGACGGTCATCATTTATGTGGCGGTAGCTGATGTTGATACCCTGGTAAAAAAAGGGTCACCGATAGATAATCATGCACGGAACAATACCACCTCTGTCTATACGTCGGCACATGTTTTTCCTATGTTGCCACTGCGTCTTTCGACAGATCTCACCTCTCTTAATCCCGATCAAAACAGGCTTGCACTGGTCACCACCATGAAAGTAGACACTCATGGCAGGGTGATCAGTTCAACGGTTGAACGTGCATTGGTAAGGAATAAGGCAAAGCTTGCCTATGACGCCCTTTCGGCCTGGATTGAAGGCGAAAGCGAACTGCCACTGGCGGCATCGGTTGTGCCGGGTATGGAGCAGCAGTTGCGCTGTCAGGATACGGTGGCGCAAAAATTGCGTTTACATAGGCATAGTAAAGGTTCTCTTGAATTTCAGACGTTTCAGCCTCATGCGGTTTTTGAAGGCGAACGTGTGGTTGCAATCAAACAGCAGGAGCAGAACCGGGCGCGGCAGTTAATCGAAGAGTTCATGATTGCCACCAATGCCTGTACCGCAAATTTTCTGGCTGAAAGAGGTGTCGCGTCGTTTCGGAGGATTGTAAAGTCACCTGAGCGATGGATGCGAATAGCAGAAGTGGCAAGTGAATATGGTTATGCATTACCCGGTGAACCTGACGCAGAGGCGCTCGAAGGTTTCCTTGCTGCAAGGCATAAGGCTGACCCGTTACGTTTTCCTGATCTCTCTTTGGTTATTATCAAGCTGATGGGTTCTGGGGAATATGTTGTTGAAGTTCCCGGGCAGGAATCTATCGGGCATTTCGGCCTGGCCGAGCGCGACTATACGCATTCGACGGCACCGAACAGACGGTACCCTGATTTAATTACACTGAGAATGATGAAGGCCATTCTCACCAACACTCCGGCCCCCTACGGAGTCAGTGAGCTTGAATATTTAGCTGCACATTGTACGCGTCAGGAGGATGCAGCCCGAAAAGTGGAACGCCGTGTGAGCAAGTCTGAAGCGGCCTTATTACTGGGCCCAAAGATTGGTTCTCATTTTGACGCCATCGTTACCGGCCATTCCGATAAGGGTACATGGGTGAGGTTATTGAATCTGCCTGCAGAAGGCCGACTGATGAGGAAGATCGGTAAAATCAAGGTTGGTCAGCAGATTCAGGTGAAACTTGTACTGGCCGATGTCAAACGCGGGTTTATCGATTTCGAGAGGATGTAGGCAAAGGCAGATTAAGGAGATGCCGTTCATCATTACATGACCGCTCGTTTTTGAGGATATTGCCGATATCTGGATTACATATCTTGATCGTGCTCAAACAGGCTGATTTCAAAAACAGCTCATCTTTACTGTCCGGCTAAGCTTGCCGAAGGCTCAACTGCCGGCTCTTGTCATTTCCACCCGCCTCCGAGGGCTTTATACAGGTCGATCAGGTTGGCAAGTGTCTGTTGATGGATCAGAATTTCGTTCTGCTGAGCCTCGAAGAGGGATCGTTGGGCGTCAAGCATGGCGAAATAGCTGTCGACACCAAGGTCGTAACGCGCTTTCGTGATGGTCCGTGCTTGATCGCTCTCTTTGACCAGAGCTCGCTGGGCTTGCAATTGTTCGGTGTAGGTCGCACGGGCGACCAGTGCATCGGCGACCTCACGGAATGCAGTCTGGATAGCTTTTTCGTATCGGGTGACGGCAATATCCCGGTTGGTTTCAGCCAGTTTGAGGTTGGAGCGCAACCTGCCTCCCTGGAAGATCGGGAGCGTTATCTGCGGGACGAAGCTCCAGACACCGTTCGAGCTGGTCACGAACAGATCCGACAGGCTGGCGCTGGCGAACCCGGCGGAACCGGTAAGGCTTATGCCGGGGAAGAATGAAGC
>JAAXWX010000050.1 GCA_013334755.1 Chlorobiaceae bacterium
CTGGAGTGCTTAAAGTGCGTTTCGGAGTCAATGAGGTGATTACAACCATCATGCTGAATTTCATTGCCCAGGGCATTACCGGTTATCTGCTGACCTGGCACTTTGCAATACCCTCTACAGTCCATACAGCCCCGATAACGGATGCTGCCAACATACCGGCATTTGATGCCATTACCGGCTGGTTCGCCAAATCTCCGGCCAATCTCAGCGCGCTTCTTGCTGCTGCCGCTGCGCTGCTCTTTCAGGTACTTCTGTTTCAATCACGATACGGTTATGAGATGCGAGCTGCCGGGCTGCAGCCTGAAGCAGCACGATATGGGGGCATCAAGGCAGGAATGCATACCCTCACAGCAATGGGCATCGGCGGTGCAGCTGCCGGGCTGGGAGCGGCAAACATTGTCCTCGGCTACAAACACTATTATGAATCGGGAATGACCGGTGGAATAGGCTTTACAGGTATTGCCGTCGCACTTCTGGCCGGTGCACATCCTCTTTGGATCCTTCTCTCAGCGTTTTTTTTCGGAGTGCTTGAGTACGGAGGACTGACAGTCAATGCCTACATTCCAAAAGATATTTTCATGATCATTGAAGCCCTCACTATCCTTCTGGTCATTGTATTCAGTGCTCTCGGAAGGCGAATCCAGCAAGCATGAAATAAATAAGCTTTACTCTCTACCCTGTTACAGGATATTTTTTTATCTTTCTTGAAGATCTTTGTATTAAATCGTACCAATAAACAAGACACCGTTACAATGGCAAAAAAAACAACGGAAAAAGAGGGTGGAGAGAAAGTTCCATCAAAAAAAAGCAAAAAAAATGAACCCGCACTGACCCCGGAGATGCGTGAGGAACAGATAAGGCTTGCTGCATACTATCGGTGGGAACAGAAAGGGAAAAATCACGGTTCAGATTCCGATGACTGGCTTGAAGCGGAAGACACCCTGACCGACTGAATCGAAATTGCTTTTATCAATGCTTCATGGCCATTCTCTCAAGGAGTGGCCTTTTTTGTATGATTATCAACTCTTGCTATGGTAAAAAAAAGCATCTCGACCGTCTGGGGATCTTTGTCTATTCTTTTTGCCGGTATATGGCTGGTTGTGCGCATCATTCTTGAATATTTCGGCATTATCAGCGATGGCAACGACCGGACAACAGGTATTAAAGACCTTCGCGATGAATATAAAAAAGCCAACTACAGGTAACGAGGACTACTCACCCATGGTTACCACAGTCAGTTCAACCGGCTGATCAGGCGAAACAAAAGAACCAACAGCGGGCTTCTGGCTGATAACCGTATTGGGCACAAGCAGGGCTGAATATTCGGTTTTAACAGTTCCAAGCTTGAGGCCTGCATTGGCAACAACCTGCTCTGCTCTTGAAAGAGACATGCCAAGAACATCAGGAATAACAATTTTATTCGTTCCTTCTGGCGAAGCCTCATATTTGCCGATAATGATGGACACCGGTGTACCTGACTTCACGATGGCCTGAGCAGGAATCGACTGGTTCAGCACGCGTCCATCCTCTTCAGGATTGGTAACCGAGCTGACCTGGACATCCTGAATAACTATCTCCATGCGGGCAGCTGACTGGCGGGCATCAAATTCCGGCCTTCCCAAGAGATCAGGCATGGCAAAACTCGGCTTCTCACGTTTGTTGACAACCAGATAAACTTTTCTTCCAGGCTTGACCTCAGTTCCTGCTTCAGGCATCTGGGAAAGAACAATATTGGAATCAACATTACTGAGGTATTTTACGTGATAACTTTTTACCGCCTCAAAACCAGCCCAACCCAATCGCCTCTCCGCCTCGTTGTAATCCAGATTGATAACACTTGGAACAACCTTGACACTTCCCTGTGAGATATAGAAGGGCATAATAATCTTGTCAAAGATCACAACAAACCCAATGAGTAAAAGAACGATCAATCCTGCTTTTTTCATCTCGCTGTTAACAGTTATTTCTGCGATTATTTTTCAATCAAGAGACTCGACTGTAACACAGAAGGATTCTAATATTCCCGGTTCATGACAAAATCCACAAGCTGCAGCAATGATGTTTTAGCCGCGCAGTCCGGAAAAGTACTGATCGATGCAACCGCTTTTGCAGCAAATCCTTCTGCAACTTCTGCTGCATAGATGAGGCCTCCTTTTTCTGTCACAAACGCTATGACTTCGCCGCTTTTCACCGCTCTTTTACGCGAACTCTTCAAAATGGAACGAATAGTTTTCTGCTCTGCAACCGGAGCCTGGCGAAGGGCATGAATGAGAGGAAGCGTTATTTTCTTGTCCTTGATGTCAATCCCCATCTGCTTACCCGTTTTTTTCGAATCCCCGGTATAATCAAGCAGATCATCACGGATCTGGAATGCAAGACCAAGATACTCACCATAACTCTTCAGGGCGGCAATACGCCCCTCATCAGAGGTTGCACTCATGGCGCCCATGGCACACGCCGAAGAGATGAGTGAAGCAGTTTTGTCGGCAATAACGCTTAGATAATCCTCTTCAGAAATGTCAAGGCTGCGGGTTTTCTGGATTTGCAGAATTTCCCCCTCGCTCATGCGGCGTACCGCTTCCGAAACCATGTGCAGAAAACCATAGTCCTTGTATTCAAGAGAATACAGAAGCCCCTTGGAAAGAAGATAATCACCGATAAGTACCGAAATCTTGTTTTTCCATAATGCATTAATCGATGCCAGACCACGCCTCATCTCTGCGCCGTCCACCACGTCATCATGAATCAGCGTAGCTGAATGGAGCAACTCAACCATAATAGCCGCGCGATAGGAAGATTCATTCACCCCGCCACAAAGCTGTGCGGCAAGTAACACCATTGCCGGACGAATCTGTTTTCCCTGCTGCTTGAGTACATAGCGGGTCACCTTGTCGACAAGCGTATTCTGCGCATGAAGCACTACTTTGTACCTCTGCTGAAAAATTGCTACCTCATCGGCTACCGATGCAACAACATCCTTGATATTCACCAATTCCCCGGACAATTACGTGACAAGCTCCCCTTACTGCTGAAACTCTTGAAATGGAATGAAAAGTATAACATTTCCAGGAGCAAAAAAAATTGGCTGAAAATGACTGTTGTTGCAGAGTAATAAAACATCATCACAAACGCACGATCGCTGACGAGAATTTCCTTTAATCAGAAACCGTTAAAACATTTTCTTGGCTACGTGCATCTTTGTTACTATGTTTTGTGGTTCTTATCGTTCCGAAAAGAGAACGCAGCAATAACCCAGCCTTTATCAGACAAATGCCTGAAGACACAGAAACGACGACATCAAAGGAACTTCCTGAAGATCACGATCAAAGCTCCAGGATTACCGAGTCCGAACCGGAAAGCGAGCTGAACTTTATCGGCCACCTTGAGGAGATACGGTCGCGGCTGATCAAGACCAGTATAGCACTGCTTGTTGTAACAGCCTTATGTGCCACTTATGCCGACTTTCTGGTCAACGAAATTCTTATCGGCCCTCTCAAAAGAAGCAGTGAAGGCCTGGTGCTTCAAAACCTCGTCCCATACGGACAGGTCTCCCTCTATTTTCAGGTAGTCTTTTTTGCAGGATTCATTCTCTCCTTTCCTTTTATCGCCTGGCAGATATGGCAATTTATTGCTCCAGGCCTTCATGAGCATGAACGCAAAGCCAGCCGTTTTTCCATACTCTTTATCTCTCTCTGTTTTTTTGCCGGGATTGCCTTCGGATATTTTGTCTTTCTGCCGATTTCACTGCAGTTCTTTGCAGGCTTTGGAACATCCCTGATTAAAAATAATATTTCAGTCCAGGACTATGTCAGCTTTTTTATCGGGACACTCCTGACTGCCGGACTGGTTTTCGAACTGCCCTTCATCTCCTACGTTCTTTCAAAAATAGGGCTGCTGACGCCTGCGTTCATGAGGTTTTACCGTAAACATGCCATTGTTGTTCTGCTGATTGTTGCTGCCGTAGTGACTCCCTCAACTGATCTGGTCACCCAGCTTATCATAGGCCTCCCTATGATTCTCCTTTATGAACTCAGCATCCTGATTTCCGCCCGTGTCAACCGCAACAATGCTGCTCTGAAGTCATGACAGGAAACAGGATAGCATACCCGAAAGTTGTAGAGATTATCGTGCCGGGCGTCACCCTTACCGGAAATCCGCTGGATGACCCGGCCGAACGCCGCATTCCTGTCTATCTTCCCCCATCCTACAACGATAAGAAGCGATTTCCTGTGATCTATCTCCTTGCCGGGTTTGCCTCGACAGGTGCAAGTTTCATGAACTACAGTTTCGGACGCCAACGTGTACCGGAGATGGCAGAGTCGCTTATTGCCGAAGGTAAAATGCAGGAGACGATCATTGTCATGCCGGACTGCATGACTCGTTACGGAGGTTCGCAGTATGTGGACTCGGCGGCAACAGGAAATTATGAAACCTATCTTGCCGATGAACTCGTTCCCTGCATAGACCGGACACTCTGCACGCTTGCATCAAGAAAACACAGGGCTTTAGCCGGAAAATCATCGGGAGGATTCGGCGCACTCCGCATGGCCATGAAACATCCTGATCAGTTTACCGCAGTTGCATGCCACAGCGGCGATATGGGTTTTGAGCTATGTTACAAACCAAATTTCCCTGCGGCGGCAAAAATCCTTGAACAATACAAAGGAAGCGTTTCCAGTTTTCTCACCACCTATGAAAATTCACTGAAAAAACCGCAAAGAGAGTTTGCCCTGCTTGACCTGATCGGCATGGCTGCAGCATACTCTCCCGATCCCGGCAAATGTGCTCCTGAAAACATGCGCCTGCCTTTCAACCCCCATACTTGCGAAACAATTGAAGAGGTATGGAAGGAGTGGTTAACCTTTGATCCTGTAGAGATGATTGAAGCAGAAAAGTATCGCGTAGCACTTCGTTCACTTGACCTGCTGTTCCTGGACTGCGGGACACTTGACGAATACAATCTTCAGTTCGGTCACAGGATTTTCTCGAACAAAGCAAAACAATACGGCATAGCTCACCGATATGAAGAGTTCATGGATTCACACAGCAATACCTCTTACCGCTACAGCATTTCGCTTCCGGCACTCTCAGAGGTGATTGCAGGCTGATTCGGCAGCGGCAAGCAGCGTACGGTAGAGTGATGCTGTCTCTGTTTTCAGTTCATTCAGAGAGCCTTTGTTGAAAAGCACATAATCGGCCTTTGCGATCAGCTTTTCCTGAGGCCACTGTGCTGCCATACGACGTATGATCTCATCACGAGTACCCATACCTTTCTGTACCGCCCTCTCGATTCTATCCGGCATCTCGGCCGCCACCACAACCACGGCATCAAGCCCCTCATTTCCTCCTGATTCAAAAAGAATAGCCGCCTCTTTCACCAGAATCTTTGTTTCGCGTTTCCGGGCGTCAAGCACTGCTTTGCGAAATTCACCGAACACCTTTGGATGGATAAGCCTGTTAAGCGCTTCAAGTTTTTCAGAAGAGGAAAACACATCCGAGGCTATTTTTTTTCGGTCCAGCACCATATCGCCGGATGCATCAAGGGAATACACCCCTGCACCGAACAGCACACGAATTCCATCTATCACCTCAGGATCATGAAGCTGGAGCTCCTTTGCCACCCGATCAGACTCAAAAAGAGCGCAACCCATCTCCGAAAGAAAAGAGCATACCATTGATTTTCCACTGCCAAGTCCGCCGGTTATTCCTACAAGATAAGGATAGGTACGCATCATTGTCCTGCATCGGTTTTTTTTACAATATTTGCCCGAACCTGCACAAGCACCAAACGCCAGAGTTCAGGATTCTTTTTGTACTTTTCTATCTTGCTTTTCAGGCTCTCACGGGTAAGTGCGTGTCGCACAAGGAGCTCATTGATATCGGCGGCATCAAGCGCAGCAAGCACAATATCTTCATTATCGGTCACAACGCCTGATTTTAAAAGATAATCACTGTAAAACCCGGCAAAATGAATATCATCCTTATCAAGACGGGACAGGGTATCTTCACTGCATCCTGACAGCAAACAACAGATAACAAAACAAAAAAAAGATTTCCGAAAGGCAGCACTGAATTTCATTTTCCGACAACTCCTTTATTCAAATATGGACAAGCTTCTTGACGGCAAAAGCAGATTATGCAGGTTTAAGAGAAACTAAATCGTCAAGAAATCAGTTTAACCATTTTAAACCCTACGTACAGGTTCTTTTTAAACTCTAAATAATATAGCGTTATGGCTTATCACCAACCAGCACTTTTATACGCAGAAAACGCACTGGAACCATTTATTTCAGCAAAGACGTTCAGCTTTCATTACGGCAAGCACCATGTGGCATACATAACAAACTACAATAACCTTGTAGCCGGTACAGCACTGGAGAGTTTGAGCATCGAAGAAGTCATTACCCTTACCGCCGCAGATCCGCAAAAAATCGGCATCTTCAATAATGGTGCACAAGCGTGGAACCACTCCTTCTACTGGAACTGCCTTACACCAAATGGAGGAGGCGAACCTTCCGGAGAGCTCGCCGCAAAAATCACTAATGATTTCGGCAGTTTCGACAAGTTTAAAGACGAGCTTAAAAGTGCTGCAGCTACTCAGTTCGGCAGCGGATGGGCATGGCTTGTCCTTGATGGAGATACTCTGAAGGTAGTTAAAACCGGAAATGCACAGACACCTTCAACCAGCGGTCAGAAACCGATCCTTACAATCGATGTATGGGAACACGCTTACTATCTTGACTATCAGAACCGCCGTCCCGATTATGTCGCTGCAATAATCGACAATCTGCTGAACTGGGAGTTTGCTGCTGAAAATTTCCGCGCGGCACAGTAAAAAAATTGCCAACAACTGTAACGGGGAGGGCTGATGACAGAAAGCACCTCCCCGGTTCAGTTTATAACGATTCCGTGAAACCGCCTCATCACATCCAGGGAAGAATCTGCGCATCATCAAGATTGACTACCTTGACTTTTTTCGGCATCAAAAACTTGAGTGATCGATTCCTCTGATTAAACACCCGATCATCATAGGATATGACCAGCTGATGATCACCAGTGCCATCAGCATTGCTGTTGTAAAGCACCATCTCAATATCTTTCGGTACCAACGCAGTATGGCCGTCCTTACTGATCGTCTCGAAATTCCTGAAATGGATCTCTGTTGTTGTTTTTCCCTGTCTGTCCTTTAAGAGAAGCGCACTAAGTGTCCTGTTGGAAGGGTCGATAACCACCTCTTTCGTTCCCGTTCGGGTCGCAAGCGTGAACGAAAGCTTTCCGGAACCTTTTTTAACTGTTCTGATCGCACTTGACGGCTCAGTAATTTTTACAAGTCCCAGAAGGGACTCCGACAAAAGCCTGTATCCTGAATTCACTCCAAGAATTTTTTCAAGATTCAACTCATTGTTACTTCCCTGAAAAAGCCGGTTGTTAAGCATATCGTGCACATAAAGCGAATCCCTGCTGAAAAACAGATCGGCAACCGGCCATCCGAGGATACCTGCACTGACAATCATCCTTGCTTCACCTCCCCGGTTTATCAGGATATTACAAAAAACCCGATTCTGCCGTTTCGGCGTTTTTATCCAGACATCAGCGTATCCATCCAGTGACTCTATGAATGGGGATGCCTCAGCAACTTCCCGATACAGAGCGGAATGTTCGGCAATAAGAGCCGTTTGCTCTGCAGGCATTTCCTGCCGTCCAACCGTTCTGAAATCTGTACAACCACCACCCAACAAAAGCATAAACAGCATCCAGACCCACATTCGCTTTCCCTTCATCTCTCCATCCCTTTTAAAATTAGTTCTCACCTCTTCAGCAATACATACATTTATTTCCTTTGAGATTCATCACTTTTGCTGCACATTGCATCAGTACCGAAAAGCTCCGGTTATGATACATCGCGGCAGAAGATGCCGTTTACTCAGGAGCGGACCCATTGCATTTTAACCTTGCACATTTCATTTTAAGGTAAAATGCAGAGCTATCAAAACCACATCACATTTTTCAAGCCATGCAATCGCTCTACCTTAAACCAAAAGAACACCACCGGATCCAGAAAGGTCATCTCTGGGTGTTCAGTAATGAACTCGCAAGCCTTCCCAGGGATATCGCATCCGGTGAAACAGTAAAACTATTCACCCACGACAAAAAATTCCTCGGAACCGGCTTCTACAATCCCCACTCTCTGATTTCGATAAGGCTGCTCACCCGCAATGATGAAGAACCGGATAAAGATTTTTTCCTCAAAAAATTTCGTGAGGCACTCACACTCCGTGAAAAAATCTACAAGAGTGAGGAAACCAACGCTTACAGGCTTGTGCATGGTGAATCGGACGGTCTGCCGGGACTCATTGTAGACCGTTTCAATCAGGCAATTGTGCTGCAAGCCTTTTCGGCCGGGATGGACCTTCACCTGCCACTTATCTGTGATGTCCTGCAGGAACTGCTGAACCCTGCCGTTATTATCGTGCGCAACGAATCGCCTTTAAGGGAACTTGAAGGACTGACACTCCACAAGGATGTTGTCAGGGGTGATCACTCTGCAACGAAACAGATTATATATGATGCCGACATCAGTTTTGAGGTCGATCTTTTTGAGGGACAGAAAACCGGCTTTTTCCTTGATCAGCGTGAAAACCGCAGAATTATCAGAAAGTTTTCCGAACATGCTGAAGTGCTGGACGTCTTTACCAATGACGGAGGCTTTGCTCTGAACGCCCTTTACGGAGGAGCTTGTTCAGCCATTCTTGTCGACGCATCCAGGGATGCACTGCAGCGGGCAGATCGCAACGCTCAACTGAATTCATTTTCTGAATACAGTCTCGTTGCCGCTGATGCTTTCGATACACTTGACCAGATGGTTGAGTCAAAAGAGGCATTTGACCTTGTCGTTCTTGATCCGCCAAGTTTCACCAAAAGCCGTAAAAATCTGCCGGGTGCCCTCAAGGCATACAAAAGACTCAATAAACTTGGACTGCAGTTACTCAGAAATGGAGGATTTCTGGCTACGGCATCCTGCAGTCACCATGTTTCAGAAGAAGACTTCCTGCAGAGTGTGCATCAGGCCGCTCTTGCTGCCGGTTGCCAACTCAGACTGATCTACAAAAACTCACAACCTTTCGATCATCCTGTACTTCTTGCCATGCCGGAAACAAGTTATCTTAAATTCGCCTGTTTTTATGTAACGCGCTGAAAAACTTTCACCCGGCAGCCTTCGGTCTGCCGGGTGAAAAACTTCTGTCTGATAACGCAAAACCTCAGGGGAATGGTCTGCACCGCTCACTTCAAGATTTCCGAAATCGCACTTCGAATATATCCTGCACCTTCATCAAGAATTTTGATTGCCTGGCGTATCTCATAATCGTCATCCGCATCATCTTTTGCTCTCTCAAGGCGTCTTTTTGCATCCTCAATAGCATTAACGGCAAGCTGAAGTTTTGAATCGATGGCCATAACGCTCTCCTCATTTTTTTTGTTCTTAAACCCGCATTTTCTGAATGTACGACCGATTCAGGAAAAGTTATAATCCGGGCGTCAGGAAAGATCATGTTTGTCCAATTCCAAAAAAACCTCGGCGAAGAAACCATTTGATAAGCTCGATAACAGGCACAACCGTTGCAGCTGAACCAATAATGATTACCCAGTCTTCCAGTGTCAGAAAATATGTCCCGAACGGTATACGGAAAACAGGAACAGCAATGATGGCCAGCAACATCACCAGCTCCCAGACAATTGCAAGATTCAACCATTTGTTGGCAAAAGGACGCCTGAAAATGGATGCCTGTTCAGAACGGAAATTATAGGCCTTGAAAAACTGGATAAGCACAAGGGAAACAAAGGTCATGGTCATGGCCTCCTTAAGTGATCGGCCTGAAGCAATCGCAAACTGAAAAAGCGACAGATTGACAATGGTCGACCAGATTCCTCCGGTAAGCATCAGCGCAAGGATAGAACGTGTAAATATCCCTTTTTTGGGATCGTTGGGTTGGCGCAGCATAATATCGCGTTCAGCCGGATCTACTGCAAGCGCAAGAGCCGGAAGTCCATCAGTAGCAAGATTCACATAGAGAATCTGAACCGCAGAGAGCGGCAGAGGAATGCCCATGAGGGTTGCGCCGACCATCAGGCCCAGTTCACCAATATTCGAGGAAAGCAGATAGGTCAGATATTTTTTGATATTGTCATAGATGCCTCTACCCTCTTCCACAGCGGCCACAATCGATGCAAAGTTGTCATCAGTCAGCATCATGGCTGATGCCTCCTTGGACACATCAGTCCCGGTTATGCCCATGGAAATCCCGATATCGGCTCTTTTTAGGGCAGGTGCATCATTTACCCCATCTCCCGTCATGGCTACCACTTCACCGTTTTTCTGCAAGGCTTCAACAATGCGAAGCTTATGCTCCGGTGCTACTCTCGCAAAAACCGAGATTGAACCAATGGAACGAGAAAGCTCTTCATCACTTATTTTCTGAAGCATTTCACCGGTCACCACCCTCCCGCCCCGTAAAATCCCAAGCTCGCCGGCAATTGCCTGCGCTGTCAAAGGATGGTCACCGGTAATCATGACAGGACGAATACCGGCTTCAAGACACTTCCGCACTGCTTCTCCCGCTTCAGCCCTTGGCGGATCAATCATGCCGACGAAGCCAAGAAAAGTCATTCCTTCGTCAGCTCCCCGAATCTCAGTGCCCTCTTTTACGGCAAGGGCAAGCACCCGAAGCGCCCTTTTACCGAGTACATCTGCCTCGGCAAGAAGCAGTGCCCTCATCGCATCATCAAGCGCCTGTACGCCATCATCAGTACGAACAAAGTCACAACCGGAAAGCAAAACTTCCGGAGCACCCTTGATAACTGCTTTCTTGGTATTGTCACTCCGATGGAGGGTAATCATCCGTTTGGTCTCGGAGGAGAATGGCTGCTCATCAAGACGCTCATATTTCTGCTGGAGCTCCAGCTCCTGAAGACCCGCTTTACGGGCAACCACGAGCAGTGCACCTTCGGTCGGATCTCCGGCGATCTTCCAGCCTCCATCCTCGTTTTTCACCATCCGGGCATCATTGCACAGAAGTCCGGCCAGAAGCAGTTCGTGCATGCTTTCCGGCAAATCCCCTCCTCCCGGAACAGTAAATGAGCCCTCAGGAATATAACCTGAACCGCTCACCTCAACCAGGACACCAGAGGTATAGAGTGCACGTACGGTCATTTCGTCGCGGGTAAGCGTGCCTGTTTTATCGGAACAGATAACGGTCGTGCTGCCAAGGGTTTCCACAACCGGCAAGCGCCTCATGAGGGCATGACGTTTCACCATGCGCTGAACACCAAGAGCAAGTGATATGGTCACCACGGCAGGGAGTGCTTCAGGAACGACGGCTACAGCCAGAGCTATACCGAAAATAAGCATCTCAATAAAAGACTGGCCACGAAACACTCCGAAAGCCACAATAACCAGCACAATTACAAAAGCAGCACGGGCAAGCACCGATCCGACCTTGTCGAGATTTTTCTGTAGGGGCGTTTTTTCGGTTTCAACCGACTGCAGCATGGAGGCAATCCGGCCAAACTCCGTCTGCATGCCTGTTGCAACCACAATGGCCATGGCACGGCCATAGCTGATCGATGTACCGGCAAAAACCATATTTTTTCTGTCACCAGGGCCTGCATTTTCGTGAATCAGCGCAGCAACTTCTTTTTCGGACGGTAATGACTCCCCCGTCAGTGAAGCTTCATCCGCTCGCAGGTTACTGGCCTGCAGCAGCCTTGCGTCAGCAGGAACACGATCACCGGCAACAAGCATCACAACATCACCAGGGACAAGCTCCGATGCATTGATTACAACTTCTTGTCCTTCACGCTTTACTTTTGCAAGTGGAGCTGCCATTTCCCTGAGGGCCTCGATAGCACGTTCAGCCCTGAA
>JAAXWX010000051.1:0-1719 GCA_013334755.1 Chlorobiaceae bacterium
CTGAACGCAGTAGTTTTTAATGGAAATTTGTGAATACCTTGCTGCAGGTATAAGAAATTATTGACTTACAGAATCTTGATCCTCAAGGAGATATTCAGTAATTCCATGCGTTTTATGACAGAACCCTTATCGAATTACAGCTCACTTGATCTATTGCCAGAAGAGCTTAAAACAGCCAGACTGGAAAAAAAACTTTCTCTCGATGATGTGAGTCAGTTGACCAAGATTCAGAAGCATTACCTGGAACAACTTGAGAATGGAAATTTCAAATTTCTGCCAAATAGCTATGTTTATGCCTGTATCAAAGAATACAGGAGTGAGCTGGGACTCAACAACAGCGAACTCCTTGAAGAATACAAAAAGGAACTTAAAATACTTGGAGCACCCAACAGGGAAGACGTTAATAAAGTCAACACAGACTGCAGTGCCAGGGAAAAGTTCTGGAAGAACAAGAAAAACAGGGAAACCCTGGAAATTCTGAAGTCTATCCTGCCATTAACCGTCGGTATTTTCGTGGGAGTTCTTGGAGTAGTCGGTTTCAGCTATATGGACAATATCAGTAGTATTTCAGCTCCTTCCCAATCGGGGTTAAAAGTAAAGACGTCTGTTAATCCCGTCGAAAAATCAGTCATTAAATCCCGACACATTGATTCCCTATATGCTAACCATAAGGGAAAATACTCAAAGTCCCTTGTCAGGTTGTCTATGACAGCTAAACCCTCCCCGACTCTGGTCGATACATCTGTTACTGTCTTTGCTCCTATAGCACCGCCTTTTTCAGAGACTCAGGAATAAGGCAAGAATCCGGAGGCTGAGTCCCGGATTCTTTCTTTGAAAAAATGACCTAAAGCATAAATATAAATACAGTTATAGGAATATATTTCCTTTAATATTCAAAACCGCATGGACGTCGTCATCATTAAAGGAATGGACATTATGCCCGCAAATATAATCTCCACCAACTTTTTTCGGTGACCCTTCAAGTGCTGCCAACTGATTCCCTGAGCAATCAAAATTACCCTTGACCTTTTTAGGAGCACCCTCAAGTGACACAAGCTTGTTCCATGAACAGTCAAAATTGCCTTTGACCTTTTCAGGAGCCCACTTGAGTGAAACCAGTTGATTATTTGAACAATCAAAGGCATCAACTTCTTGAGGAGCGCCTTTGAGAGAAGTCAGTTGATTACCGGAACAAACAAATGCTGCTACTTTTTGAGGAGCACCTTTAAGAGAAGTCAACTGATTAGTTGAACAATCGAAGTTGCCGCACACTTCTCGAGGAGCTCCTTTGAGCGAGGTTAAGTGGTTTCCTCTGCAGAAGAAATTCCCCCTGACAACATCCGGACCACCACACAATATAGTGAGTTGATTGCCTGAAAAATCAAAATCACCTTGCACCTTCATAGCAGTACCCTTGAGTCCTGCAAGCTGGTTATCTGAACAGATAAAATCACCGCCCACAATCTGAGGAGCACCATCAAGTGATGTGAGCTGGTTCCCCGAACAGTTGAAGTCACCCTCTACCACATCCGGACATCCTTCATCGGTCTCGCTTTTGAGAAATGTCAACTTGTTTCCGGCACATGAAAAATCTCCCATAATGAAAGCCGGGCAACCCACAAGAGAGGTCAGTTGATTGCCGGAACAATCAAAATCACCTTTAACTTCCTCAGGTGCACCTTCAAGTGATATCAATTTGTTCGCGGAGCAATTGAAATC
>JAAXWX010000051.1:1819-6319 GCA_013334755.1 Chlorobiaceae bacterium
GAGCAATTGAAATCACCTTTTACTCTTTCCGGGCACCCTTCGAGAGATGTTAACCCCTTATTGGAACAATCGATATCACTTTTTCCATCAATCTCCCCCATGACGTCGGCAAACGTAACTTTTTTAATCATTTTATCTCCTTTGAAAAACGTTTTATCGAAAATCAATAACCAATCAATTTCCGCTGTTTGAGTGATTTTTCTTTTAGATGCTTATAGCGCATCACACTACGGCAAGAACACTGCGCAGGAAATAACTGTTGTCCAAAGAGCATTCTCGCCCTCAGCAGTCGCAGTTATGTTGTACGAATTGATAATCTTGTGGCTCATTTTGTATATCCCCTCACGCTCATCCCAGTCTTTGTTTGGATCAAACTCAATGCCAAGGGTGGTTGCAAGCATCGTGGCCGCCAGATCTTCGGCATATTCACCCGACTGTTCGGCAGATTCCCCGTTAGGATGGTGTTCCGACAGATAGCCGTACTGTGTATCGTCAGCAGGAATGGCAACACCGACCGATGCGGCAATAAGACGGTTATATTCATTGGTTGAGTTGCGGGCCATGACCGCGAAAGTGATCTGCCCCGGAAAAAGCAGCTCAACACCCTCTTCTACACTTATGCGCTCACAATGGGGAGGGAAAATACTCGATACGGTAACCAGATTGCATTTCTCGATTTTAGCCTCTCTCAGGGCAAGCTCGAATGATGAGAGGTATTCCTTGTGGCGTCCCACACCTTTGGTGAAAAATACTTTTGTTGGAACAAATGACAATACCGTGCCTCCAGGATAAAGTGAATAAATAAAAAGCTCTACTACTGACGTTATTTCATTGTGTCATGAAATTTTTCTGAGTAGAACGAGTTAAAAAGAGAACCTGACTGTTCACTTTCGGGGATTCATTGTTGATCTTTGAATAGACGCCATCGGCGTTCATTTCCCAGGCCTTGACATTATCGCTCATAATCAGATCAAGATCAGATTTGACAGCCCTGATGATATCCTTGTCTAACACTGGAAAAAGCGTTTCAACCCGATCATCAAGGTTCCTCGGCATCATATCTGCACTTCCAAGATATAATTCCTCCTTTCCACCGTTATGAAAGTAGTATGCTCTGCTGTGCTCAAGAAAACGTCCGATGACGCTGATGACCCTGATATGTTCACTGACTCCCGGGATTCCCGGTTTCAGGCAGCAGATTCCCCGGATGATAAGATCGATCTTCACCCCTTCGCCTGATGCACTGTACAGTGCCCGAATGGTTTTAGTATCCACAAGAGAATTCATTTTCATGATTATTCTTCCCTTCTTCTCCTTCCGGTTCAATTCGACCTCCCTTTCTATCATCTCGATAATCCTTTTCCGGGTATTGATCGGTGAGACGAGCAGCTTTCTGTATTCTGTATGTTTAGAATATCCGGTCAAGGCGTTGAACAATTCGGCGACATCGTTGCAAAGCTGCTCGTTAGTTGTAAATAAGCTGTAGTCAGTATAGAGTTTTCCCGTGGCCGGGTTGTAGTTTCCTGTCCCAAGATGCAGATAGCGCTTCAGTTTCTGCTGTTCACGACGAACAATCAGGGTAAGCTTCGCGTGGGTTTTCAGCCCTGGCAAGCCATAAGCAACATGAGCCCCGACATCTTCAAGCGCCCTGGCCCAAATAATGTTATTTCCTTCGTCAAATCTTGCCTTGAGTTCAACAAGCACGGCAACCTGTTTACCCGCTTCAGCAGCCTTCATCAAGGCCTTGACAATCGGCGAATTACTGCCGACCCTGTATAGCGTCTGTTTTATCGAAAGCACATCGGGATCAAGAGCAGCCTGGTTTATTAATTCGACAATCGGCTGAAACGAGTCGTAAGGATGATACAGTAACTGATCTCTTGCTTTTATAGCGCTGAAGATATCGGTATCGAACTGCTCGTCAATAGGGCTATTCGGCACAAAAGGTTCATCTTTCAATTCAGGGCGTTCAATTTTCAGAAGATCTATGAGAGAGCCGAATCCAAGAGCACCATCTATTTCGTAGACGTTCCGTTCAGCAACACCAAGATTTTTCATGAGTAGTTTTCTGACCGAAAGAGGCATTGCCGGGGTAATGTCAAGACGGACGACCTTTCCGTAACGACGGGAACGGATTCCCTTTTCGATAGTCTTAAGCAGATCTCCCGCTTCATCCTCCTCAATTTCAATATCAGCATCACGGATCAGTCTGAAAAGATGCGCTTTCGTGATCCTCATTTTCGGAAACAACTGCGCCAGATTGTTTTCAATAAGATCTTCAAGCCAGATAAGGCGTATGACACCGTCATCATCGTCCATACCCTTGATTTCATTAAGCTGCAAAAGTCGGGGCAGAATGCTCGGAACCTTGACACGTGCAAATTTGAGTGTTCTGCCGTCCTCGTCTTCCAGCTCAATAGCAAGGTTCAGTGAAAGGTTGGACATGAAAGGAAACGGATGGCCGGTATCAAAAGCCAGCGGGGTCAGTACCGGATAGATCTCCTTGCGGAAATGGTGACTCAGAGCCTTTTGCTTCGTTGCAGATAATTCTGAAACCCGAAGAAACTCGATACCCTCGTGCTGAAGTGCAGGAACAAGGTCATGATAAAAACACTTGTTCCGCTGGCTGAGCTGCTGAAGAACCATCGTGCGGATTTTTTCGAGCTGCTCGGAAGGAGAATGGCCATCAATTGTCCGATCCTGAATGCCCGCCTCAAATTGATCCTCGATGCCGGCAACACGGATCATGAAATATTCATCAAGGTTTGAACTGAATATCGAAATGAATTTTACGCGTTCAAGAAGCGGGTGCGCTTCAGGATCGAGTGCCTCTTCAAGCACTCGCTGATTGAAATAGATCCAGCTCAACTCCCTGTTGATATAATATGAGGGATCATAAAAATCCGGAAGCGACTCCCCTTTACCGTAGTTTTCAGTTCCTGTCGGCATAAAAAGCTTCTATCGTCACTCTCGTGTGGAGTTTATAAGTTTTTCGCAGGGCTATGCTATCATAACAATAAATCACATTACCGGCTATATGACTTGTATGATAAACCATAATCGTGAAATGATTTAGTTATCTGAATCTTCTATTAGTATTACAACGATTCATTTTCAACAAAAACCAATTCACGGAAAGAATTCTCCATTCATAAATATTGACCCGGCTATCTGACTGCCGATTTCTCGTCTGTTTAAAATTTAATGATCCTAATCTATGAGCTTTAACGTTAGAAATCAATGTGCTTTTGTTACAAGTATGTAAACAAATATCAGGTGTAAGCACTAAAAAATGGGTCGAAATGCAGATTTCGTTTTAAGTGATATTCTTTGGGATATGAATCATAAAAACTTTAATCATAATCTCTTATAAGATTACCAGATAGATATCTTTTAGTAATACCTGCTCTAAATGATAGAATAGCGCTCATTATTTGACAAGTTTTTTGACACTGTTTAACATTTGTCAACAAACATGCCACATTGGATTATTTTCTAAATAAGGGTATATACCTTCACTGGTCAAACCGTTCATATCTATCATTTATTTAAAGAGATAAAAATGGCTGCAATAGTCAAAAAAGTAATATTTGCCGATGTTATGGGCCATATTGATGGGAAAGGTGATATAGATTGTTCAAATAAAGGTCTGACCTCACTGGAGGGTTGTCCGGGAATAGTAGCGGGAAGTTTCAATTGTTCAGGGAATCATCTGACAACCCTTGATGGCGCACCTCATAACATTGGTGGAGATTTTTCTTGTTCGAATAACAAGCTTACAACACTTGAAGGTGCCCCTGAAGAGGTTCAAAGAGATTTCGATTGTTCACACAATCTACTGACCTCGCTCGAAGGCGCTCCAAAGAAGGTGCCGGGAAATTTTGATTGTTCAGGAAACCAGCTTACAACACTTCAGGGTACTCTGAAAAAAGTTGGTGGGGATTTTTCTTGTTCAGATAACCTGCTCACATCACTCAATGGCGCCCCACGTAAAGTTGGCGGAGACTTTTCCTGTTCGGATAACCAGTTGACGACACTTGAAGGCGCTCCTCAAGAAGTTGGTGATTTTGATTGTTCAAACAATCTGCTCTCATCACTCGAAGGAAGCCCTGAGGAAGCTCATGGAGATTTCGATTGTTCACATAATCAACTGACCTCACTCTCAGGATGCCCCAATTTTATTATTGGTGACTTTTCATGCACAGGCAACCAACTGGTATCTCTGAAAGGCGGACCGATAGTTGTTTACGGAAACTTTGATTGTTCCAACCATAAGCTGGATTCACTCAAGGGGGGGCCTAAAGAAGTTGAAGGAAATTTCAATTGTTCAGGGAACCAGTTGACTTCACTTAAAGGAGCTCCTCAGGAAGTACGTGATTTTGATTGTTCAAACAATCAGTTGATAACACTTGAAGGTGCTCCTCATAAAGTCAGTGGAGATTTTTCTTGTTCAGGAAACCATCTAACCTCCCTCAAAGGCTCTTCTAAAAAGGTTAAAGG
>JAAXWX010000051.1:6419-11905 GCA_013334755.1 Chlorobiaceae bacterium
CTAAAAAGGTTAAAGGATATTTCGATTGTTCACGCAACCAGTTGACATCTCTTGATGGAGCAGTGAAGAAAGTTGGCGGAGATTTTATTTGTGGGGGAAATCTTGAGATATTTAATGAAGAGCAGGCTCGGACTGCCTGTTCGATCAAAGGAAACTATATCGATAGTGTATAAATTTGATCATAAAAATAATAACAGCTTTTGACCGCAATATTCAGATTTTTTCAAAGCAAAAAGGCTGTCTCATAATTGTCTTATGGGACAGCCTCTATTTAAATTGGCTAAATGGCAATGTGCATCACTCTTTAACAGACTCTTGCGCTTCAAACCAGTCTTCAATATCTGAACCGTGGTTTTCACCTTTTTCTTCCCACAGATAATATGCTGCGAGCCTGATCTCTTCCTCGCGCAATTCCGGGGTCTCAACAGTTATTTCGTTTTTTTTGCTTGCCATGGTAGGTATTGTTAGTTTTTAAAGTTAATCGTCTACATTAAAAAGTACATGATTGACTTACCGCAACATTTTTTACCGCATGCAAAGTCTACCGAATTCTCACTGACCAGACAAGAGAAATTCTGTTACATTCATGAAAATTTCCCCACCCTTTTTCTTGAAACCCAATTACAACAATATTTTCAACGAACGAACAATTCTATTCATTTGAAAAGCATTGGTGATAGAATTGATAGTTTTATTTTGATATAAACTCTTCTATCTTGATAAAGCTTGAAGCACTGATTTCATATCAGACAGTTCCATTTAAGCAAGCCACGGATGCACACCACCCATAAAATGCTGTTTATCAAATTGAATCAGGCCGCCTCCAGGGAGTGGCTGCCTGAGAACATCTTTCCTCCCGGATTGCAGCTAAAAACTCTTTCATCCTGGAAAGAACGGCGGGAGTTCTATGATACATTCGAATGGCAAGCTTTTGAGAAAGGGTTTGTTATTGTAAAAAAAAAGAAAAAGCTTTTTCTCGCAGATCTCAATAGCGGCCATGAAACATTCTCCCTCTCTTTACCGGGAAACCCATCCTCTTTTTTCTCCGACACTCTACCGTCCGGTGATCTGAAAAACGCTCTCTCTTCATGCACGGAAATCAGGGCATTCATAAAGCTCTGTTCAATTGACGTAATTATCCACTCATACCGCATCCTTGACGATAACGAAAAAACAATCGCAACCCTGACATCGGAATCACTCTATCTTGCTGACAAAGAGCAACCGGAACCGTTCATACATCTCTTTTCCCTCTTGCCCTTCAAGGGATATGAAGATGAGATGAAACTGATTCAGAAAGCATTGTCTGACGATGTGGGTACCGTTCTTGATTTCAGAGAGCTCTTTCTGTTGATCATGAATGCTGCTGGACGGAACATTCATGACTACTCTTCGAAAATCCGGCTTGATCTTGATGCAGATGCTCCGATTTATGAAAGTGCCCGGCAGTTGCTTCAATTCACCTTTTCCATCATGCGTGCCAATGAATCAGGGATTAAAAAAAACATCGATTCCGAATTTCTGCACGACTATCGTGTTGCCATACGCCGCACCCGCTCAATTTTGAAGCAGCTCAAAGGTGTATTTGACTCTGAGGAAACCGCCTATTATCTAAATCTGTTCAGAGATCTCGGAAAACGAACAAACGAATTGCGGGATATGGATGTCTATCTTCTCAAGCAGGCAACCTATTTCCATTATCTTCCATCAACTCTCCAGCCATCACTCAAACTTTTTTTCACCGATATTGCAGCATCCCGGAGAAGACTGCACAAACAGTTCTGCAGCTATCTTGAGTCCACTGCCTACCAATCCTTTCTTGAAGAGTGGGATGCCTTTGCAAACCGGCTATCAATTCCGGATCCTGAGCGTTCCCCGAATGCCACTCTTTTCACCAAGAGTATTGGTGTAGAGAGCATCAAAAAAGCATGGAAAAAAGTTGTCCGCCACGGACGTCAGATCAGCCGGGAAACCACTGATACCGAGCTTCATGCACTGCGCATTGACTGTAAGAAGCTTCGCTATCTGCTTGAATTCTTCTCCTCGATTTTTCCTCAGAAAACCACTCTTCCTGTTATCCGGCAACTGAAGGAACTTCAGGATAATCTCGGCGATTTTGTGGATTTTTCTGTTCAGCACCACTTTCTTCAAGAACGTCTGCTATCAATACCACCCGGCAAAGAGCAGAACGTGCTCGCCGCTTCAATTGGAGGGCTTATGGCAACCCTTTTTCAAAAACAGGAAGAGACACGCAGTAAATTCCACAAAACGTTCAGGTCATTTGACCATGAAGAAACCAGTCAATTGTTTCACGATCTTCTGAGTACACCTAAATGAAAACTATAGCGCTTTACAGCATCAAGGGCGGGGTAGGAAAAACTGCTACGGCTGTCAACCTCTCCTACCTCTCCTCCCTGTTCTCTCCGCCGACACTGATCTGTGATCTCGATCCGCAGGGAGCAAGTTCCTTCTATTTCAGGATTACCGCCTCGAAAAAGTACAACAGCGATAAATTTCTTAAAGGGAACAAAAAAATATACCGCAATATCAAGGCAACTGATTTTGAAAACCTTGACCTGCTTCCCTCAGATATTTCATACCGGAATCTTGATATAGAACTCGCTGAAGAGAAAAAGCCTCTAAAAAAACTCAAAAAAAACCTGGAAGAGCTGGGTGAAGAGTACCGCTATGTTTTTTTCGATTGTGCACCAAACCTGACACTTCTTTCAGAAAGTATTTTTGCTGCCGCAGATGTGATTATGGTGCCCTTGATTCCCACGACACTGTCAATTCGCACGTACATTCAGTTAACCGATTTTTTTAAAGACAATAAACTCGACAGCTCGAAAATTCGTCCCTTTTTCACTATGGTGGAGAAACAAAAAAAAATGCACCGCGACATTATCGAAGAATTCAGGAATGCTCCGGATTTTTTCACCCAGACTATCCCCTATAATTCCGAGGTTGAAAAAATGGGCATCTATCGGGCACCGCTCAATGCAGTTCTGCCCGGCTCACTTGCATCAAAAGCCTATAAAAATCTCTGGGAGGAACTTCGCTCACATCTTGAAAAAAGCAGATAACTCTCTCCTGCCGTGGTTCTCTGCATGCCTATCTGACCTGTTGAGCAGCCATGATCTACCATACCGGGCACTCTTCTCAGTTTTAACACTCCTGTAACAGTGACTGTCTGGATTAACATTCAGATAATGAGTATATAAAGAAACAAAGCTTTCAACCACCTTTCATACGTGAGATCCATGAAGGAGCCATATCGGAAACAGCGCACAATATGCACATCACTGAAATGTGCACTGGGACTGATCATCATAATATCTCTTTCACTTTTTGCTCCCTCAAACAAGGACCTGCAGGCCGCTTTTAAAAAAAGGAGCACAGCACCCCGCTACCTCTTTCTTTTTATTGGAGACGGCATGGGACCTGCCCAGGTAAAACTCTCAAGCACTTTGCTTCAGGAGGATCAATCACTTGCCATGACCTCTTTTCCCGTGCTCGGTATGGCAACTACTCATGCTGAAGATCGTCTTATCACTGATTCCGCAGCCGCAGGCACAGCAATCGCAACCGGAAGCAAAACCACCGTCGGCACCATTTCCATGGCCGCAAACCATCTCGACACACTGAGAACCATTGCTGAAATGGCTAAAGCAAAAGGAATGAAAACAGGTATCGTCTCAAGCGTCGGCATCGACGATGCAACCCCCGCCTGTTTCTATGCGCACAATGCCTCTCGCAGCAACCTGTACGACATTGCTGTTCAGATGGCGTCAAGCGGTTTTGACTACTTCGGTGGAGGATACAGTCTTGGAAACTTTCCTGAAAACCGCACAAAAAGCAAAACATTTCGTGGGGATGTGGCCGATCTCATGCAATCAGCTCATTATGTTATTGCACATAACAAGAAGGAACTTGAGTCCATAAAACCGGGAATACGCTGCTGGGCGTACACCGGATATGACAGTAAAGGTGCCATGAATTTTGCCCTGGATCGCTCTACCGGAGAGATTGATCTTGCTGAATTTACCCGTGAAGGGATCCGGCTGCTCGACAACCCCAAAGGATTTTTCATGATGGTTGAGGGAGGAAAGATTGACTGGGCCTGTCATACCAACGATGCCGCTGCAGCAGCACAGGATGTGCAGGCATTCGATAAAGCCATAAAGGAAGCTCTCGCCTTTTACCGCCGCCACCCAGGAAAAACCCTCATTGTCGTTACCGCTGATCACGAATGCGGCGGTCTTGCGCTTGGTAACGCAGCAAACGGCTACAAAAGCCGTTTTGATATTCTGAAACAGCAGCACATTTCACAACAGCGGTTTGCCGAAAAAGTCGCCGCATGGCAAAAACGCGGCACCGTTACGTTTCCTATGGCACTCGACAGTATCAAGGTTTATTACGGACTCAGCTTCACTCATCCCGACTCAGCACTCGCACTGTCAGCCAAGGATCGGAACGCGCTGCAGGAAGCATACACAACGACCATGAAAAACGAATCTCCCGGAACCAAAAGCAACGATTCGTTTTCTCCGTCCATAACTGCCATCCTGAACACAAGGGCTGGAATCGGCTGGAGCAGCAATGCCCATACGGCAATGCCTGTTCAGGTTTTTGCCATAGGCCGGGGTTCTGAAGCATTCAAGGGTTTTTACGACAATACCGACATTGCAAAAAAAATCCGGAAAATTGCATGGCTGAGTGAGTCTGTAAAAGAACGCACAAACAAACACGGCCAGTCTCTCCGCGTCATCAGACGTCAAGCAATACAATAATCAGAACATTATGTTGGAACCATTGCTTCTTGTAGTCGAGGATGACCAGAATCTTGCAAAACTGCTTGAATATAATCTCAATCGGGCCGGCTATAAATGCCATCTTTCCGGAACTGCTGAAGATGGTCTTGAACAGCTCTCACGAAAAAGTTTTGACCTTGTGCTGCTTGACGTCATGCTGCCGGGAATGGACGGCTTCGAGCTCTGCCGGAAAATAAGGCAGCATCAGCTCTACAAGGATATACCCATCATCATGGTAACAGCCAAGGGTGAGGAAATCGACCGGATCCTCGGTTTTGAACTCGGCATTGATGACTATGTCATCAAACCCTTCAGTCCCCGTGAGCTGAACCTCCGTGTACGGGCAATCCTCAAACGCGATCGCCGTCAAGGAGGGAAAACAGAAGAACTGCTAAGGGCCGGAACTCTTGAAGTCGATCTGGTGCGACACATCGTCAAGCTTGAAGGCAAAGAACTTGTCGTAACCCTGATGGAGTTTAAACTGCTCGTCGCGCTCCTTAAAAAAAAGGGCGAAGCCCAGTCACGGGAGAGGCTGCTCAGCGATGTCTGGGATATCGATAAAGAGATCAACACGAGAACCATCGACACCCACATTACGCGAATCAGGGAAAAACTTGGCACAACAGGCCGTATGATCAAAACAGTACGAGGGCTCGGCTATAAATTTGAGGAAAA
>JAAXWX010000094.1 GCA_013334755.1 Chlorobiaceae bacterium
GTTTGCAGCTCATACTCATCAAAACGCTTCACCTGATACCCGACAATTTCCGATCCGGCAAAACGCCGCAACAATGGATGATCTTTTGAACCCGGAAGATCGGCAGCACCTGCCTCTCCGAACGGCATCAGAACAACGATGAAAAAAAACAGCAACATGGCTTTAAGTGACTTCATAGGTAACAACTCCCTGGGTTAGTGATGAATCAGCTTTTTTTGCGCTTGTCGCGCACATAGATAACTTTTGACTGCCCTTCGCCGATAATGCGCTCCTCGATATCAAAAAGTTTCGTTGCAGCCAGCAGCTCCCCAAGCCTGATATAACCGTAATTACGCGGATCAAACTCAGGCGACTGTTTTGCAATGTTGTTCCCTGTCGTTCCAAGATGCGCCCAGCCGCTTTCGTCTGAAGAGGCCTCAACAGCATTCCTCAACAAGCGCACCAGCCGGGTATCCCGCTTGAGTTCGGCCATCGTTTTTTTGGCAATCGATTCGCTTTCATTGATTTTTGCCCGCAGGACTTCGATATAAATAAACTTGTCACAAGCAGAAACAAATGCTGCCGGAGTCTTTTTCTCTCCGAAGCCATAAACGATGAGCCCTGACTCCCTGATCCTTGAGGCAAGTTTCGTAAAATCACTGTCACTGGAAACTATGCAGAAACCATGAAACTTTCCTGTGTACAAAAGATCCATGGCATCGATAATCATGGCACTGTCGGTAGCATTTTTCCCCTTTGTATACCCAAACTGCTGAATGGGTTGAATGGAGTACTCCAGCAGCACCTCCTTCCAGCTTCTCAAGGCTGTGGACGTCCAGTCTCCATATATCCTTTTGACGCTTGATGTGCCATACTTTGCAACCTCCGCCAGGAGACCTTCTATAATCGACGCCTGTGTGTTATCGGCATCGATCAGCACGGCGAGACGCTCCGTTTTTTCAATTGTCATGGTACTTTCCGCTCTTTTGTTGTACAAAAAAACGCAGACGATGTCAAGTATTCACTGTAAACCCCTGTTCTTCAATAACCGCTTTAATTGTTGAAACGCTTACCCGTTCAGGATCATAGTCAACAACAACCGTACCATTGAGATGCGAGGCGCCTGCCTCACTGACCCCTTCAATTTCCAGAAGTGCCTCTTTCACAAGCAGTTCACAACCGCCACAGCTCATGCCGCTTACCCGAAATTCATTTTTCATGTTTATTGACAATAAAATCGATAGAGTCTTCATTCAAATATGCCGCTGCGTCTTGCGCAAGAACTCATTAAGGAATAAGTTACATACACTTCAGGCAATTTTAAAATATTTCCATCAAATCAGGATTGGCAGATCATTCAGGTAGTGGTTATATTAAAAAACTATGAATCCATCACTACCACATTCAAGACTCGGCAGAACATGCCTTTTTGTGTTCATGCTGTCAGCAGGATTGACGATGCTCACATCATGCAGCAGCAAGCAAAATGAGATCAACAACCTGCAGCAGCAGGTCTGGAAGAACCCTCAAAATGCCAATTCCTATCTGCTTCTTGGTAACGCCTATGCCCGCACCAAACGCTACAGCGAAGCCTCCACTGCATACAAGCGCGCCCTTGCCATAAATCCTGAGCTCGACGAAGCCTTGCATGCGCTTGGAGCCGTCGCTTTCAACCAGAAAAACTATGCAGAAGCCCTGAAATTTTTTCAGAAGCACCTTGAACTTTCTCCAAAAGATTCCCTGAGACTCTACGATCTCGGAAACGTCTCCATGCAACTGGGACAGTTCGACAAGGCAGCAAAACTTTACAGCGAGGCCATAGAAAACAGTGATGCATTTACCGATGCCCACTACAACCTCGCGGTCTGCTATATCCGTACCGGGCGCAGGGCTGAAGCACAGGCGATTTATGAATGGCTTCTTGTTAAAAACAATTATCTTGCCGTCTCTCTGCAGAAACATCTCAAAAAGGGGACCGGTGAATAACCGAAAACCTTCATGACGCAACAATGTTGTTTGAGAGTTACAATGCCGACTAACGCCTATGAGTGAGCATTACCATATCATTACGCCTTCAGAGGAACCACTCTCCATCGATAAGGCGGTTTCAAGCCTTGCATCGGCATTGAATATTTACGCTGATGAGCATGCTCTGCCCGATCACCGTGACCGGACCATGCTTGTAACGTTCCGTCAGCCTCTTCAACCGACAGATCTTCCTGAATGGCTTTACCGGCAGGCGATCTACCCCCGACTCTTCTGGATGAACCGGGAGAGGGATTTTTCCGTTGCCGGTATCGGAGTCGCCGACACCATTACATTTGAAGGATCAGGAAGCAATGAGGCAAGTTTCCTGCAATTCGCACATGACGTCGCAGACAAAGAACCTGATGCACGCTATTTCGGTGGTTTCCGTTTCAACAACGAAGAACAACAGGAGCCTATCTGGCAGGAGTTCTCCTCATTTTCTTTTGTCCTTCCACTCGTCCAGTTAACGTTTGAAAACGGCACATACTCTCTTTCATGCCACCTGTGGCTTGAATGCAGCGACAAGCTCCAGACAAAAATCAGTGCGATAACCGACATGCTGCAGCGGGTCAGAACCGATACTGATACCGCTGTAATGAAACTGCCTGAACTGTTGAACCTCTCCTATAATCCGGATGAGAAAAGCTGGATAGAACAATGCCAGAAGGCGCTGCGAACTTTCGAGAGCGGCGATATGGAAAAGATCATGCTTGCACGGCAGACAACGCTTGAATTCAGCAACAGCTTTTCACCGCTCCTTTTCCTGTTGCAATACCCCTATCCACAGAACACCATCTACAGGTTCTACTTCGAACCTGCGGAAAACCAGGCGTTTTTCAGTTTTACCCCTGAACGTCTCTACCGGCGAGACGGAAAGATGCTGCTCACTGAAGCTCTTGCCGGCACCTGTTCAAAAGAAAGCATGAACGGCGATGACGGTCACGCATCGGAAGTGCTCCTGAATTCAGAAAAAGATATCAGGGAACATAACTTTGTCAGAGAGATGATCTACGACGAGCTTTTCAAGATATGCAGCAATATCAATATGGAAAAAGAGGTTCAGGTTCTTCAGCT
>JAAXWX010000007.1 GCA_013334755.1 Chlorobiaceae bacterium
GGTTGGCAGGTTTTTGGAAAAATCACTCTCCCAAACATTCGCTGGGGCCTTTTGTACGGCATGATTCTCTGCAGTGCACGCTCCATTGGTGAATTTGGAGCAGTCTCGGTTGTCTCAGGTCACATCCGCGGCCAGACAAATACTATTCCTCTGCATGTGGAAATTCTCTACAGCGAATACAATTTTGCAGCATCATTCGCTGTTGCATCACTCCTCGTCTTCCTTGCCCTCCTTACGGTGGGTGTTAAAGTGACAATGGAAAAACAATTTCAGAAAAACAGCTTTCACCATTAGGATCTGACATGGGTATCGAACTTCAAAACATTACCAAGAAATTTACCGGCTACACGGCGCTCGACAATATCAGTCTCAACGTCGCTTCCGGGGAACTTGTTGCGCTTCTTGGACCGTCGGGCTGCGGAAAAACCACCTTGCTGCGCATCATTGCCGGACTGGAACTGCCTGACTCAGGGAAAATCATTCTTGAAAACAAGGACACGACAAATCTTCCGCCCCGAAAAAAGAATGTCGGATTTGTCTTTCAGCATTACGCGCTTTTTCGCCGTCTGAACGTCTTTGATAATGTTGCCTTTGGGCTCAGGGTCCTGCCACTCCGTGATCGACCATCCCGCAGTGAAATCAGTGACAGGGTGGAACATCTTCTGAAACTGGTTCAGATGGACTGGGCCATCAAACGCTACCCGTCGCAACTCTCCGGCGGACAACGTCAGCGTGTTGCTCTTGCAAGAGCATTGGCAGTCAATCCAAAAGTACTGCTGCTTGATGAGCCATTTTCAGCCCTTGATGCAAAGGTACGCCAGGAACTGAGACGCTGGCTCAGAAAACTGCACGATGAAATACATATCACCAGTATTTTTGTTACCCACGATCAGGAAGAAGCGCTTGAACTTGCTGACCGGATCGTCGTGATCAACAAAGGACGGATCGAACAGTTGGGCACGCCCCAGGAGGTCTATGACCACCCGGTCAATGCCTTTGTCTATAATTTTCTTGGTAATGTCAACGTCTTCCATGGACGTATCAAAAACGGCAAGGTCAGTCTTGGCACTCACCATGTCGATGCGCCGGATGAACTGAAACATACAGAAGAAAAGCCAAGTCAGGCATTTGTAAGGCCTCACGAAATCGGAATCAGCAGAATACGAAGTAACGAAACCGACCTCACCGGAACTATCCGTGAAATACGTCTGATGGGTGGACAGATCGGATTAAACATTGAATGCGACGAATTTAAAGAGGCAATTGACGCGGAAATCCCCCGAGAACTCTACCAGAATCTTCAGCTTGCCAAGGGCGAAAAGGTTTTTATTTCTCTTAACCGCGTCAAGGTATTTACCGGTGATTATGAAATCTAAAAAACGGTGACAAAAAAAGCTTCCCGATTGAGCGGGAGGCGAAGTAAACAGTTACATTCAAACCTTCATATCTGATAGTCAATGATGATCTCTTTTGTCTTAAGCAGATCGGCAACCGAACTCACGGCATCGGCTACAGCCCCTCCATCCGGCAACTGAAGATCAGGTTGGTATCTCGAAAAACCATTTTCACCGAGATTGACAACAAGAATATCGTTCGGTTCGTTGAGCAGCTTCAGCGTTTCAATATCGTAGTCGTCAGCATCATCAATGGTTGTGATAAAAATAAGTCCGGCATCAGTGAGAATGCGGGCAAGTTCGCCGATTCTTCGCAGCCTCTCCCCCGCACTGTCTGCCAGAGAACCGAGGTCAGCATCAAGACCACGGTCGATATTGGCCACACCGAGGTAGTAGGCGTTCATACCGTTTTGAAACAGTCCCTGCTCAAGCGCTTTGGCCACAGCCCGTTTGCCGCTGCCCGGAACCCCGGTAAAGACAATAAATTTTGCCCTGTGCCGGTTTACTACTGCCCGTTGTTCTGCTCTTACAAGCCCTGCTTCCCAGTTGTTTTCACGATCCCTGATATGCTGCTGCAAAAGGGACTCTCCCGCAGAAAGATTCTCAACCACGACGCCGCCACCGGCAATTTCATAATTATCTACAATAACAAACCGTCCCGTTGCCTCGCTCACAGAGGTTATATCGAAAGCAATCGGGCGGGAGGTTTCAAGAATACATTCACTGACATCACGGCAATCGATCTGTGGCTTGCTTTTACTGTAACTTAAATCAGAGGCATCAAGTGTATTGCATATTTCCGCAAGCTTGACGGTTGCCCGTGCAGAACCAAGCTTGAGCTTATACTCTTTCTGCTTGATCATCGGCGCCCTGCCAAGCCAGAAAAGATTGACCCTGAAACGGCAGCCAACTTCCGGTAAAGGCTCAGAAGGGTTCACCATAAGCTCGCCAGGCCGCACATAGATCTGTGTGGCAAGGGTAAAGCCTGAGGCCTCGCTGGCTGAAGCGGATTGTTTCGGCAAGGTATTGAACGACTCAATCGATTGTATAATGGACTGCTTGCCCGAAGGAAGAAAAAGCACCTCGTCGCCAACCTGCACCGAACCGGCAGCAACCGTTCCCGCAACAATCCGTCTATCATCGTTTGAGCGGGTAAATTTGTAGATGTCCTGAACAGGAAAACGGAAAGGCTTCTCCTGCAACTCCATGTCACTGGTGAACTGGTCGAGCTGCTCAAGAACAGATACTCCTTTATACCAGGGCATTTTTTCAGAAAGGGATACAATATTGTCGCCTTCTCGGGCGCTGACGGGAATAAAACTGAGAGGCGTAACATTGATCTGGGCAAGAAAAGCGGAATAGTCGGCTTTCAGCTTTTCAAAAATATCCTCGCGGTAACCGACAAGATCCATTTTGTTAACCAGCACCGTCACCTGCTTCACTCCGAGCATTGAAACCATCTTGCCGTGCCGCTTTGAGTTCTCCTTTATCCCCTCATCGGCATCAATGACAAGCAGAGCCGATTCCGCCCTCGAAGCACCGGTAATCATATTTTTCAGAAATTCAATATGGCCGGGAGCATCGATAATGATGTAGTCCCGCGCCGCTGTTTTAAAAAAGCAGCGTGCCATATCAATGGTAATCCCCTGTGCCTGCTCATCCTTGAGCGCATCCAGCAGAAATGCATACTCAAAAGGCTTCGAATTTCTCCGGCAACTCTCTCGCACCGATTCAAGCTTCCCCTGCGGCAAGGAGCCTGTGTCGGCAAGGAGTCGGCCGATCACGGTGCTTTTTCCATGATCCACATGACCGACTATAACAATATTCATTTGCGCTCGACCATTCATTCCAATATTTTTAATAAATTTATCCATTGTCCATTATCCACCTGCTCTACATATAACCGTCACGGCGAAGGGTTTCAAGCCCGCCACCGTCTTCGCTGTCTTGGGCGCGCCCTGATCGCTCGGCTATATTGGAAAACTTGCCGGTTTTGATTTCATCAATAATCTCAGAAACCGTTTGCGAATCGGAATTGACTGGATTGGTACATGGATAACACCCAAGTGAGCGATAGCGGGTACCGCCGCCCTGATTAAAATAGAGCGAAACTACAGGTATCTTTTCACGCTCAATATATTCCCAGATATTCTGCTCGGTCCAGTCAAGAAGAGGATGAATGCGTACATGAGTTCCAGGTGCAAAATCAGTCTTGAACTGGTTCCAGAACTCGGGAGGCTGATCACCGACATCCCAGACGTTATCTTTGTCGCGAGGTGAAAAATATCTCTCCTTGGAACGGCTCCCCTCTTCATCAGCCCTGACACCGACAACAACGCCGTTATAGGGCTCTTTCCGCTCATCAACAACATAGCGCCGTTTATCATGATCTATCCTGTAACGAGGCCACTCCCCTGAAAGCGTATGTTTCAGCGCTTCACTTTTCAGATATTTGCAGCAGGTAATGCGATCAGTATTGCCATCCGGAAAGGTGAGCTTGCCGTCAAGAGCCTCCAGGTTTTCTCCGTAGATCATGTTCAGGTTCCACTCAAGGGCAAAACGGTCGCGGTACTCAATCATTTCAGGAATCTTGAAGTGCGTATCAATATGCACCAAGGGAATGGGAACATGACCGAAAAAAGCTTTCCGGGCAAGCCAGAGCATGACTGTACTGTCCTTGCCGATCGACCAGAGCATGCAAAGGCTTTTAAATTCACGATATGCTTCCCTGAGGATATAGACGCTCTGTGCTTCAAGTTTGTCAAGATGATCCATACTTTTTCTTCAATAAGGTTACTGTTTCTCACGGTGCAACCCGCACTCCCTGTGTTCAGGAATCTCCCACCACCAGCGTCCTGCCCGGACATTCTCTCCCGGCTCGATGGCTCTGGTACAGGGGGCACACCCGATACTCGGGTATCCCTTGTCATGAAGGAGATTACAGGGGACGTTATGTTTCCTGATATATTCCCATACCGTTGCTTCAGTTACCTCGGCAAGCGGATTGATTTTATAAAGACAAAACGACTCATCCCACTCGACAGGGGCTATTGCGGTTCTCGTAACGGACTGCTCTCGTCGTAATCCGCATATCCATGCCTTCAGGGTTGAAAGCTTTTTTTTTAGCGGCTGCACCTTTCTGATGCGGCAACACTCCCGACGAAGCTCAACACTCTCATAAAAGAGGTTTGGCCCATAGCGCGTTACCATTCCCTCAACTGCACTGGTTTCCGGAAAAAGCACCTCCACCTCTATACCATAACGCTTCCTCGTTGCCTCCAGAACGTCATAGGTTTCCTGGGGAAGCCTCCCGGTATCAAGGGTAAAAACCGGTATCTGCAGTTTCTCCTGTTGCAGCATATCGACAATAACCTGATCTTCTGCACCCAGACTTGATGCCAGCGCACACTCTCCGGCAGAAAAAAAACCGTCAGCCCAGCGCAAAATCTCTTCAGGACTCTTAGCGGACAACCCGGAAAGCTCATTACTCAATTTCTCTGCTATCTCCCTGCTCATAAACGTTGTGTTCCTGTTAACAATGAACAATCATCTCGACACTTAACTGGTGCCAAGAATTTCCTCCCTGACCTTTTCTATCCCGATACGATCAATCATATGCCCGAATCGCTCTTTTTTCCGTCCATTATTCCGAAAACAGGTCAAGGCTTTCCGGGTCAAATCGTAGAGTTCCTCCTCGCTCTCAACCAGCTTTTTCAGTACTGTAGCAAAACGGGGTATTTTGCCCATGGTGCCGCCAATAAAAAACGTGTACCCTTGTCTGCCGATGACCCAGGCCTCTCCTGGACAAAGCTGGGTACAGATGTTGCAGTTAATACAACCTTCCCGATCAATGCTGTAGTCATATACCCTGGTGCCATTACTGCCGCTCTCTTTTCGCTCAATCGCTTTGGCAGGACAAAATTTGAGGCAGAGCCCACAGTCGCAGCAGGACGACGAAACCCATTCCGGCTCAATCGCACCCTTGATGCCGATATCGTTTTCATTTGCCTTGGTACAGTTATTGGCACAGCCCGTTACCGCCATCTTGAATTTCGATGGAGCTTCCTGGTTGAAAAACCTTTTATCAAGCTCTATTGCAATCTTCCTGGTATCAAAGGCTCCCCATTTGCAGGTTGCTTCTCCAGGGCAGGCAACAATCACCCGTACCCTGGTCCCAGAGGCACCCATTTCTACACCCGCAGCCTGCAAAGCAACCCTTGCATCATCAATATGGTCACGATGCACATTATGGATCTCAACCCCCTGACGGGTGGAAAGATGAACAAAACCGCTGCCATATTGTTCAGCGACAACAGCAATACAGGCAAGCTGAGAGGCACTCAAATCACCAGCAACAGCCTTGAGACGCAGCACATGGTACTCTGGCTGCTTCTGGCGAATCACCCCGCTCACTGCCACCAAACCAGTTTCAAGTTCCGCCATATTCCCCAATTTTTTTTAATGTTACCGTAAAAGTACACTCCATATAGTCATGAATCAATTGGGAGGATTCTGACCATTGCAAGTATTAACAATCGTTAATAAAAGCCATCAGAGACGATATCTCCAACCATTTTCAAAAAAATACCGCAAATATGGTATGGAAATTGGAGACTAAAAAAATCCGGGCACACTTGAAGATCAAGATGTATACATCCACCCCTAAAGTGCCTACATAACTTTACAAATGGCACTAGGATAGTTGCAAAAATTAGAACGTTACTGTTGCATAAAGCTCGGTGCGAAGCTGGTTATCATCTTTTGTACCAGCACCGGTTTTTGTGCCACTTGCACGATAACGCAAGGTTGGTGCAAGACTGAAGGTACCGGTCGCTGATTCATGCAGCTTGACATTATATGACGCCCACACAAACAGATTGTCGTAATCAATCCTGGTCGCTGCTGATTTATCTTTAGTCTGGTTGTAGTCAACCCATGCTTTAAGCGGTCCGGACTCACCTTTGACTCTCAACAGATAACCGCTGTAGTCAACCTTGGTCGTTGTATTCGGCAGAGTATCATCGGCAAAAGTATAGAAACCGCTGAGAGAAATTTTTGATTTACCTGCCGGAATAGATGCGGTCGCCCCAAAAGTATTTGGAGTAACACGTCCCCAGGCGGATGCAAAATTGGTTAACGTCACGAATGCCTGCGGCTCAAGTATAACATCGCTGGCATTGAACTTGTAATCAACGTAGAGCCCGTAGCCATCATTGAAAAGACCGTCGCCTGAAGCCTTAACCTTGTTGTCACTGATCGTGTTGTCCAGAATGCCAAGCAGGGCCGTCAACTCACCATCACCGAGTTTAGCGCCGTATTGAAAACCAAAAAGGCGATCAAAATTTCTTAAGGTTACAGGGGTATCAACCGGGCGGGTCGGATACAGAAGCAGATCAAAAATCGGATTATTGAAGCTCCCCAGAGGAAGACGGCCAAAAGCATACCTACTGTTTTCAAGATTTCGACCAAAGTAGAAATTTGAGACTTCAAGATTGTAGGCACCAGCGTTATTCTTGCCAACCTCAGCCCAGCCGCCAGCGAAAGCAACTCCTCCGGCCGAGTCCTCTCTCTGAATCAATCCTTTGAAGTAATAGCCACTTCCAAGATCGGCTGATGGTTTCAGGCGTACCCTGTACTGGAATTTCAGATCATCTTCATTATCCTTGACCCCGGCATATGATTTGGTATCCTTAAACTCTCCTCTCAGACGGATAGCGGCTTCGCCGCCGAGCTTTACCGCAGCTGAAGCCGTTGATATGTAAAACAAAACTACAAACATTGCAGCAAGTAATACCATCCTTTTCATTTTTTTCGCTTCAGTCGGGTTATATGATTCATCAAAAAAAACTGTAAATGCAAAAGCTGGCTCCCCGTGACAAAAAAACGACTTCGAAATAATCCCCCCCTGAACAACAGGCGCACTATGCCGATAATCGCTTCCTCAGCCTCACAGTATCTTTCCAAAGACAACAAGGTCCATATGAAAATCATCAACCTTACTCATCCTGTAAGGGCATGTTTCTTCATGCCGATATTAGGATCAGGCAGGCGGAGAACTTCGCAGATCAGAAAATAGACCGGCCCGTTAAGCAGATAGGCCGCCTTCATCCAGCCGGGGACATGAATGCAGTCAAGCAGTGGTAAACCAGCATACTGCGCTGTCGCTATGTTGCGGAAGTTAAAAAAACGATAAGCCAGAATTTCGGAACTAAAAAGAAGCCCCCAGTAGAGCAAGGTAAAAAAGGCCATCTTTTTCATAAAGGTCATCTTCCGAAAAGAGGGAACCCAATGCGCGTAGATAAGAAAAACACCGAACAGTCCGACAGCCCAGGCAAAAAGCGGATAGACATTATATCCGGCTATCACCAGCAGTTCACGGTTATACCCATATTGCTCCCTGGCAACAAAAAGCCAGCAGCAGGCTACGACAGAAGAGACCAGTAGATGAAAAACCGCATGCCAGCGATGTGTCAAATAGAGATAAGGAAAAAGCAGCAGATAGAGCGCGATAATCATGAAATCGGCACGGATGACACTAAAGCCCAGTGAAAACAGCGCCAGAACGCAGATAACCTTGTCTGCGATCATGATTGATTTGTTACTGATAGATAAGAAATGCTGCAAGGAAACTGCTTACTCGTGTCTGCAAAGATTCTTTGACCAACCCGACTCCCGCCTGTGATACCGGGCAAAAACCGTTTTCACATTTTTCAATCCTGAATGTAGGTAATTTTTGTCTTATTGTCATTAATGTCCAAATCAACGGCACTCACCAAGCTTTCGATAACCATCGGATATTTCAAAACCTATTGGCGGACAGAATCGACTCAACTGCTTAAATAGCAGTGCATACAATGCAGTCTGCCGAAAAGATGTTGCAGGTACAGCAAGTAATCCCGGTATTGAAAAAGACAGCAGGCCCATCAAGAACATCTGTCGGCATCAGCCAGCGCTGCAAAATTGGTTAGAATCTTTCGCGCAAACGGTGTTGTTGTTACCCCTGACAGCAAAGCATCGGCATTGCGGCCGGATTTTCTCAGGCTTTCTGCCTGGGCTGTTATATATGCCTGCATGACAGCGGCAGTGTACTCGGGATGAAACTGAACACCCCAGGCAGAGATGCCGACCCGGAAGGCATGATGCGGCTCATGTGCGTTACCGGCAAGGAGCAGCGCTCCCGGAGGAAGACTTAGAACGCTTTGCGCATGGGTGGCATGGGCAGTAAAAAGAGCCGGGATCCCCTGAAACAGCTTATCATTACACGCTTCCGGGGTAAGAGTGACATCAACCGTACCGATCTCCCTGCCGAGAGGATGATACCCTGCCTCTCCGCCCATGGCACGCCCGAGAAGCTGATGTCCATAACAGATCCCGAGAAAAGGTACCCCCGCAGCAACCAGCGAGGGAATCCATGATTCGATTCGGAGACTCCATTCCAGATTTTCGGTGACCATGGCATGCGACCCGGTCACGATAACGCCATTGCAATCCTGCGGTGAGGGAAGAGTTCCGCCTCCCACGATATCGATAACTTCAACAGGAACGTTCACTCCGCCAAGCGCACTTTTAATCCAGTCATCGAAATCTCCAAGAGTTTCAAGGTTTGAAGAATATGTAGTGCCAGCCTTTATGATGTATAACTTTTTCATTTTTTTAATTTTACTGAAAAATCTTCTTGTATACTGAAAGCCGCTGTTCCCTTCTCTTAAAGCAAACTGTTCCCGCACAAAATCGAAAACTTCCTGGAATTATGACAGCAGAAAATGGGCTTAACAAAGTAATCCGGACTTTTTTGGACGGACGGTGCCGGATTTTTTTTTATTTTCGTGAAGCTTTGCATGACTTATGCTGAGCACTATGCAAAACAGAAAGGTTTTGAACAATCAGTCGTGACTAAAGAACACACCCTTATTTTTTTAACCGGGTTCAGCGGATCAGGTAAATCAACAATTGGACCGTTGCTTGCCAACTCACTTGGCTATGAATTTGTTGACCTTGACCAGAGTATTGAACAACGTGCAGGTAAAACCATTACCCGGATTTTTGAAGAAAACGGGGAGGAATACTTTCGGGCTCTTGAACTATATGCTCTGAAAGGACTTGCCAGGCAGAACAACATGGTTATCTCCCTGGGTGGAGGAGTATTGGAAAACAATGAGTCATACGAACTCATCCAGAAATCCGGCACCATGGTCTATCTGAAATCACCGTCCAAAACCCTTGCCAGGAGACTCTGCAACAAGAGTGACCGGCCTTTGCTGAAAGGTGAAAAAGGACAAAAACTCTCGCGTGAAGACATAGAGGAGAAAATCACGACAATCCTTGCCAAACGCGAACCTCGTTATAAAAGTGCCGACATAACCGTAGAGACTGACGTGAAACGCATCGGTTCAACAGTCGAAGAGCTGACCCGTAAAATAGAACGGCACGTACGGAATGCGTCCTCAACATCCGGTGATCAATACTCAAAAGAGAAGCTGTGAGCACAATAATTGTTGGAACACCGGTTATCGCCGAACTGGGATCATTCTTCAAAACCCACGGCCTTTCAAAAAAAACCGTACTACTTTTCGATGAGCACACCCGCAAGCTTTTCGGTGGGTCTCTTCTGAAAACCCTTCATGATGAAGGGTTCGAATGGAAAGAACTGGTCGTCCCGGCTCGGGAAGCTTCGAAAAGCTTCAGCGTCGCCTATCGTCTTTATGGCGACATGATCAAGGCCGATGTTGACCGGAGCTGGAACCTGCTCGCGGTTGGCGGTGGCGTTATCGGTGACCTTGGCGGGTTTGTCGCTGCAAGCTATTTCAGGGGAATTCCCGTGATCCAGCTTCCTACCACGCTGCTTGCCATGACAGACAGCTCCATTGGAGGAAAGGTCGCCATCAACCACCCGCTTGGTAAAAATCTGATCGGCTTCTTTCATCTACCGGAACTTGTTCTGATTGATCCTTCATTCCTTGCAACCCTTCCAAAACGCGAAATCTATGCCGGAATGGCAGAAGTGGTTAAATACGGCTTCATTGCAGATGAGCCCTTTTTCAGCTTTCTTGAGCTCCATTTCAGTGATATTACAAACCTGAAGGAACCATTCGTGACCGAAGCAATCAAAAAAAGCGCCTTTATCAAAGCTGATGTCGTGAAAAAGGATTTCAGGGAAACTGAAGGACTTCGGGCGACCCTCAATTTCGGCCATACCTTTGCACATGGACTTGAAAAGCTTGCTGAGTACCGTTATCTTCGACACGGTGAAGCAGTCACCATCGGCATGGTCTGCGCCCTCTTTTTATCACATCAGCTCGGTTATCTTGATCACCATTCACTTGAACGCGGGCTCTCTTTGCTGAAAAAGTTCCATTTTCCAAAAGGGCTTCTGAAAAAAAGGTTTCTTGATATCGACAGCGCTCTGCTCCTTGAAAACATGCTTTCAGACAAAAAAAAGCTGGATAAAAAGCTTCGTTTTGTCCTCCTGAAAAAGCTGGGAGAAGCTTTTCTGCTGGAAGAGAGTATTGATGAGAGCCTTGTACTTAAAGCCATTAATGACGGACGTGCATTCTTCAGCCGAAAGGGTGTGCATTGAGCGAGAAAAGATAGCGGGTACCCCTGAGCACCGCAAGTTCTTCAAGCTCGGGAGAAATGTTAAGCATACCCGCAATAAGTGGCGCATTGCCTCCCGTAGCAATCACCCTGATATTCTTCTCATTGTGCTCGTCATGAAGCCATGTTTTAATTTTGACGAGCAGCCCATCGATACCGGAAACACATCCAAGAGCGATCCCATTCCTGATGCAGTCTACAGTTGAAGATCCGACAAGGGCTTCCGGACGATCAATACCGACCAGAGGCAGACGTGCGGTATGTTCATGCAAGGCCTTTGCCATGAGATCAAGACCCGGCATAATGAGACCGCCAAGATAGTCCTGACCGGAACCAAGCACATCAACCGTAATGGCAGTACCAATATCGAGGGCAATAACCGCCTCTCCTGGATAACGCAGACGACTCAAGGCACAAAGCGCAATGCGGTCAGCTCCAAATGAGCCTGGGGAATCATAGTGCAGAATAAAGGGAAGGTGCATTGATGAGGTGACCATCACAACCTCACCAGTCAGATGAGAACGAAGGAAACTGCTTATTGGAGCGTCCAGTGAAGGAACAACACTGCAGAGTGCGGCATCACAGAGGTCTGGATATTTCGTGATAAACGGCGCAAGCTGTGCATCAATGCTCTCCTGACCAAAAAAGGCAAGCGTAGGTACCTTGTGAATTTCAATGCACTCTTCGGCCCTGAAAACCGCAATTGAGGTAGTAGTGTTGCCTGTTTCAACAACAAGAAGCAGGAAATCAAGAGGCGGTTGTTCGCCGGAAAAATGCATAATCGTATATCCTTAATAAAAAAATCAGCGAAGCTTTGCTTCAATTCCGGTTCTCCTGGAAAGGTCAGAAAGAAAACGCTTGTAACCTGGAAGGTTTGTTGTAACAAAAAGAGAGTCCCTGAGAGGAGACTTTACGGCAACAATAAAGATTTTCGGTGGAGGATTATAGGTGATACTCTCCTGATAAATTGACTTAATATCAGCAATTCCAAGTTTTTTTTCGTTGCCTTTACGATCAAGATAGAGCAGTGTATCACCTGAAATTTTTATAGAATCACCATCCTGTCCGTGCTCCCCGGCAAAACGGGTATTATAGAAATTGGGTCCGCCAAGCGATACAGTAGTGAACAGAACAAGCAGTGTGGTTTTCCAGAAACAGCCAAGGTCAACACCGTAGGAAAATTTACCATACCGATAAAAAACAGCCCACACAAGACCAAGAAAAAGCATGCCGAAAGACCAGGTCGCGATGAAATAGTAATCAAGCCACAGGGCAGGATAGCTCATGGGATATTGAAAAACCTCAGGCATATCGGTATGGGTTATTTTTTCATATTAAGGGTATACGGATGCTAAAAATAAGGCATAACTTAACGTTTGCAATAAAAAAAGTGCATTCCGGCACCACAACGATAAACTCTTTATATCTTATGAAATCGTACCATAAGGAACTTTTGATGCATGTGCCTGCAAGAATGGATTTCATAAACATTACGGGCGATGTCGAACATACTCTCAAGGAGAGTAATATAGAAGAGGGACTCTGCCTCGTCAATGCAATGAACATAACAGCATCGGTTTTTATCAATGATGATGAACCCGGTTTGCATCATGACTATAAACGCTGGCTTGAGGAACTTGCACCGCATGATCCTCTCAGCCGATATCGTCACAACCTTACAGGCGAAGATAACGGTGATGCCCATCATAAACGGCAGATTATGGGACGGGAAGTCGTTATTGCAGTTACAAAAGGCAAATTGCATTTAGGAACATGGGAACAAATCTTCTACGGGGAATTCGACGGTATGAGAAAGAAGCGGGTACTTGTCAAGATTATCGGTGAATGAGCGATATCATGAATACTCCTTTTCGTTAACAGCTCATTCCTTATGCAGAAAAATCCGTTTTTCTGCATACAAAAACACAAAAGGCCCGCAAACGCGAACCTCTTGTGTTTTACGATAGACTTGGACTCAGTGCTCAAACAGCATTTCAGAATAGGTAGGAAGCTGCCAGCGGCTACGGTCAACAATCTGTTCGAGACTGTCGGCGACGGCGCGCACCTTGTTCATCAACGGCAGAAGTTCATCAGCGCAGTAATCAGCCTTGTCGAACTCTGTTGCCAGTGTCTCGATTTTCTCGACAGCTTCATCAAGCTCTGCTGTCAGGTCAATCAGTGTTGAAAAACTCTCAGCAAGCAATTTCAGATTACCTGCCTGACTCTGGAGCGCCTTGTCGGAAAGACCGATTGCATCAGCCGCAGAGAGCAGATTATTGAAGGAGTTGCCAAGATCACCCTGATACTCAGAAACATCGGGAATGACAAAGGTCTTCAGCATGAGTTGCAGGGTACGGGCCTCAATGTCAATACCCTTGACATAACGTTCGAGACGTATATGCAAACGGGAATTGGTCTCCTCTGCAGTCAGAACGCCATATTTGATAAAGAGATCCTGAACATCCTTCTTGAGCAGTACTCTTAGCGACTGCGGTGTATTCTTCAGGTTAGGCAAGCCTCTCTCTTTGGCCGCCTGCTGAAGGGCATCGCTGTAGTTATCTCCCTGGTAACGGATCGGCTTGGTCGCAGTGATCTGTTCGCGAAGGGTTTCAAGAATTGCTGCATCCCGCTCTTTTCCAGCTTTGATTTTAGCCAGTATAGCATCCGCAATCTCGTCAACAGCTTCAGCCATGAGGGTGTTGAGCACCATGTTCGGTACTGAGGCTGCCTGTGAAGAGCCGACAGCGCGGAACTCAAACTTGTTACCGGTAAAGGCGAATGGTGATGTCCGGTTACGGTCTGTATAATCCTTGTTGACAACCGGCACCTGTGAAAGTCCGAGGTTGAGTACCTGTTTTTCCGTTTTCAGATCAACCTTGCCGCTTTCGATTGCATCAAGAACCCTTTCAAGCAACTCGCCAAGGAAAACAGTTACGACAGCCGGAGGAGCCTCATTGGCACCAAGACGGTGATCGTTACCCATACTCGCAATGGACATTCTCAGAACATCGGCTCTTTTGAAGACACCTTTGAGAACGGCAACAAGGAAAACAAGGAAGTGAACATTCTTTTCAGGAGTATCACCTGGATCAAGAAGATTGATACCGGTATCAGTACCGATCGACCAGTTATTGTGCTTGCCTGAACCGTTGATACCGGCAAAAGGCTTTTCAGCAAGAAGCAGGGCAAAACCTTTCTTATCGGCAATCTTTCTCATTACCTCCATGACCAGCAGGTTATGGTCAACAGCGATATTGGCTTCTTCAAAAATCGGAGCAATTTCAAACTGGTGAGGTGCAACCTCATTATGACGGGTCTTGGCTGGAATGCCGAGCAGATAAAGCTCATGTTCAACATCCTGCATGAACTCAAGTACACGGTCAGGAATCGATCCGAAATAGTGATCCTCAAGCTGCTGACCTTTTGGCGGGAGAGCACCAAGCAAGGTCCGGCCGCACATGACAAGGTCAGGGCGCTCGGAATAGAATTTCTTGTCGATAAGGAAATATTCCTGCTCACAGCCAGCGAAAGTTTTTACGCGTGAGACACCAGTAACACCAAGCACCTCAAGAAGCCTGATGGCCGACTTGCTGACAGCTTCCATGGAACGCAAAAGCGGAGTTTTCGCATCAAGCGCTTCGCCATGGTAAGAGATAAAGACCGTTGGAATACAAAGAGTCAGGTCTTTTCCACCTTTCATGAGGAATGCTGGACTGGATGGATCCCATGCGGTATAGCCACGAGCTTCGAAAGTGGTCCGCATTCCGCCTGAAGGAAAGCTTGATGCATCAGGCTCTCCCTGAATAAGCTGTTCACCGGAAAATCGCTCGATAGGAGTACCATCGCGATCAATCGACAAAAATGCATCATGTTTCTCAGCCGTAGAACCGGTCATCGGCTGGAACCAATGGGTGTAGTGGGTTGCACCGTTTTCCATAGCCCACTCTTTCATGCCATGGGCAACAACTCCGGCAATTTCGCCGGTAATTTTTTTACCCGCCTTGATGGTATCCTGCAATGCGGCAAACTCCTCTTTGGGAAGTTTTGCACGCATGGCTTTTTGATCAAATGTCAACGAACCAAAATAGGTGGAGACTGGGATTTTACTATCGCTGTTCAAATGAACCTCCTTGTTGATTTGCAATGATGTAGCTGAATTAACCTCAAAAAAAAATGAAAACTGATTACTGTTACTTTCTCGATTTCTTTTCATCAAACGTTATGAGCACCTGCCGGTCCTGAAGATTATTGCGAACGATTTCCGCACTGATCTTTTTGTTTTTCTTCAGCTGACTCAGCACAAAGCTTGTATTGGTTCCAAGAACGCCCGGCCAGCTCTGTATTCTTGAAAGAAACTGTTCAAGAGATGCTGTATTGTGGGTCATAACCTTTAAAATATGAGAGCCCTCACCGGTAACTGAAAAACACTCCATGATCTCATCTTCTTTCATCACATGCTCCATAAATGACTTATAGTGCTTGGACGAATCGATTCTTACCCTTACAAACGCATGAATATCAAAGCCAAGCTGCCGTTCATCAACTTCCATGGTAAAGCCTTTGATGATACCGCTTCTCTGCAGCTTGTCAAGCCGTTCACTTACAGACGGTATTGAAAGACCGACGACCTCAGCAAGTTCACTCAAGCGAACTCGACCGTTTTCTCCAAGTGATTCAATAAGTTTAAGATCGATCAGATCAAGATGACCGGACATAGCATTACTGTTTAAATCAATTTTAAAGAAATTACACAATTATAAGAAATAAACAACCATCCTCTTTAATATTAGAAAGTTTTTCGGCAAATATCTTAACAAATTTAGGGCGAAGCCCTTCAGTACGGTGTTACTGCCTATTCCAAAAGCAGTTGAGGGATTATCCTCCTTTTTTACACATTCTTCAAAAATATCTGCAGCATGTTTCAAAATTATATATTCACCAGGCGCGATTACCGCGCAATACCTGTTCATTCAGTGCTTGCCAGGCATGTCATCAGAACATCGAATGCTCTTACAATTGAAAATATTTCAATATCTTGTGCCCAGCTTGAAAATAGAGAGTTTTGACCATGGGAAAAAGCGCATCTCTTCTTCGTCGAGTTGAATGTTATATCCCCGAGCATAAGCTAAATTGTTTCCCAAGACGGCAGAAGTAATGCGTTAGAAACAGAATAACAGAATATAAAGAAAGAATTTAAAGCGACTGAGACTTTTAACAAACATGAAAATAGCAATTTTCGGGGCAGGAGTTGCAGGCCTTAGTGCAGCAATAGAACTGGTAGACCGTGGACATAGTGTTGAGATTTACGAAAAACGCAAAGTACTTGGTGGCAAGGTTTCTGTCTGGAAGGATAGTGACGGAGACTCCATAGAATCCGGACTGCATATTGTTTTCGGGGGTTATGAACAACTTCAGCAATACCTCAAAAGAGTTGGTGCTGAGGATAATTATCAGTGGAAAGATCATACGCTGATCTATGCCGAACAGGACGGAAAACAGTCGTTTTTCAAAAAAGCAAAACTGCCGAGCCCATGGGCTGAGGTCATTGGCGGTCTTCAGACTGATTTTCTCACCATGTGGGATAAAATTTCGCTGATCAAGGGCTTGTACCCTGCCCTTACTGGCAATGAACAGTATTTCCGAAGCCAGGACCATATGACCTATTCTGAATGGCACCGGCTTCGTGGAGCTTCCGAGCATTCGTTGCAGAAGCTGTGGAGGGCCATCGCACTTGCAATGAATTTCATTGAACCTAACATCATCAGTGCTCGGCCGATGATCACCATTTTCAAATACTTCGGCACCAATTACACTGCAACTAAATTTGCCTTTTTCCGCAAAAATCCAGGTGATTCGATGATTGAGCCGATGCGGCAATATATTCAAAGCAAGGGTGGACGTATTTTTGTTGATGCAAAACTGAACAGATTTGAACTGAACAGTGATGAAACCATTAAAGAGGCCGTCCTGCAGGATGGCCATAAAATTGAAGCTGATGCCTATATTTCTGCCATCCCTGTTCACAACATTAAAACTATTGTACCGCAACAGTGGCTCGCCCATAAATATTTCCGCAATCTCCACGAGTTCGTCGGCAGTCCGGTAGCAAATTGTCAGCTCTGGTTCGACCGAAAAATCACCGACACCGATAATCTCATGTTTTCACAGAGCACAATTTTCGCCACATTTGCCGATGTGTCTATCACCTGTCCTGATGACTTCCAGAGCGGTACAGGCACGGCAAACGGCGGCAGCGTCATGAGTCTGGTGCTTGCACCTGCGCACCAACTGATGGATATGCCAAACGAGGTCATTATTGAGCTTGTCATGAAAGACATTCACGACCGGTTCCCAAAATCCCGTAATGCGACACTACTCAAATCAACCATTGTCAAAATTCCCCAGTCAGTCTACAAGGCTGTGCCCGATGTTGATAAATTCCGTCCAGACCAGATCAGCCCGGTCAAAAACTTTTTCCTTGCCGGTGATTACACCGACCAGCACTATCTGGCCTCCATGGAAGGGGCCGCACTAAGCGGAAAACTGGTTGCAGAAAAGCTTCTTATCAGGTTCGGCAACTGAGATACTTTTTCTCATACAAAAGCCTTCAAAAGAAGGCTTTTGTCATAAACTGCACTCCCCCTTAACCAACCTGTAATCTTGGTTGAACGATTTTCATAAGTAAAAAGGTTATACAATACATACGGTAAAACGATCTTTGCAGGAACAAACCTCTCAGCTTCAACCATACATGAACACACGCCCGTCGCTCCACAAGAGAAAAAGCGCCCTTGCTGATAGCGGGGAACAAATCCGGATTCTTGAACACACAGACTGCAAGATTGTCAGTTTCGCCTCAAAACTTGCCGAAACCGGCCAATTTCCGCTTCGTCCGGATGGAACCACCATCCTGCAGGTCAACACCGGTTATCGCTGCAACCTGATCTGCAAGCATTGTCATGTAGACGGAGGGCCTGACAGGAGTGAAATGATGAGCCGGGATACCATGCGGTACTGTCTCGATGCACTGCACAAAAACCACATACAGACACTAGACATTACAGGCGGCGCCCCTGAGATGAACCCCGAACTACCCTGGTTTATCAAGGAAGCAAGAAAAATACTCCCCGATGGAGAGATCCTGGTAAGAACGAACCTGGCAGTTCTGGTTTCAGGAACACAATACCAGCATTTTCCAGAACTCTTTAAAGAAAGCCTTGTCACGCTTATCGCGTCTCTCCCCTGTTTTACCCGGGAGACTGTTGATGCACAACGCGGTGAAGGAGTGTTCGACCGCTCAATCGAAGCGCTAAAACTGCTTAACACTCTCGGATACGGAAAACAGGGAAGCGGTCTTGCACTGAACCTGGTATACAACCCCGGAGGCCCATCCCTTCCTGGAGCGCAACAGGGACTTGAAGCGGATTTTAAAACAAAGCTACAGAATGAATTCGGTATCGAATTCAACCACCTCTATACTATAACCAACATGCCGGTCAGCAGGTTTCTCGAATCCCTTCTTGATACCGGACGCTTCTGCCATTATATGAGTCTGCTGGCAGGTCACTTCAATTCTGATGCCGTAAAAAACCTGATGTGCCGCACCACGGTTTCGGTCGGTTGGGACGGCACACTTTATGACTGCGATTTTAACCAGATGCTCAAGTTGTCCTTATGCTCTCCGGCTCCGGGCAACATCAGGAATTTCGATGAACATCTGCTGAGCAAAAGAGATATCGCTATTGGACAGCACTGCTACGGATGTGCAGCAGGAGCAGGATCAAGCTGCCAGGGATCTCTGTTATGAACAATGCCCGACTCCTCATTATTTTAACAAAAAACCTTGAAGCGGGACAGGTCAAAACACGCCTTGCGTATTCGATAGGAAACGAGAAAGCCCTTGAGATCTACGATACCCTCAGACACCACACTGCTCTGGTGGCAGAGAAAGTTGACACCGAACGCTGGGTATTCTATTCGCGATTTCTCCCTTCTTCAGACCTCTTTTTTACCGAAAAATACAGTATCCGGCTGCAGGAAGGTGATGATTTGGGGGCACGTATGCTGCATGCCATGCGCACTGGATTTGAAGCAGGCTTTCAACACATCGTGCTCATTGGAACAGACTGTTACGAACTGAGTGCCGAGATCCTCAATAATGCATTCAGCTCCCTTGAACAATCCGACGCAGTTGTCGGACCAGCCATTGATGGAGGGTTTTACCTTATAGGGCTGAACAGGCTGATACCTGAGCTCTTTCTGGATCGGCAGTGGAGCACTCCTGAAGTCTTTAAAGAGAGTATCGATATACTTCAACGCATCAATATACCTTATGAACTACTCTCAGCATTATCGGATATCGATACGCTGGACGACCTGAAAAAAAGCGGATTATGGACAATCAAACCATAAGCATCATTATACCAACCTTTAACGAGGAGACTATCATTGCGCATTCGCTTGAGACTCTTCTGACAATAACCGGACGTTCGGAAGGAATCGAGATCATTGTCACTGATGCAAGTACGGACAGCACTCCAGATATACTATCCCGTTTTCCGGTAACTATCTGCCACAGCGCAAAAGGTCGAGCCACACAGATGAACAGCGGTGCCCGTCTTGCTGGCGGTGATATTCTCTACTTTCTCCATGCCGATACCCTCCCCCCGGGAACATTTATCGAAGATATCCGTTCAGCGGTGTTTTCAGGGAAAAAAGCCGGGTGTTTCAGAATGTGTTTTGATGATGATGACCCACTTATGAAATTGTTTGGATGGTGCACCCAGTTTCCTCTGATGATTTGTCGCGGAGGAGATCAGTCGCTTTTTATTGATCGAGCACTTTTCCTGGCCATTAAGGGGTTCGACGAAACCATGCTCATTATGGAAGATTACAACATCATTACCCGTATCGAGCAGCATGAGCAGTTTCACATCATCGAAGCAGAAGTCACAACTTCGGCCAGAAAGTACCACCAAAACGGCATTATCCGCCTCCAACTCCTTTTTGGAATGCTTCATCTCATGTATGCTCTCGGATTTGACCAGGAAACCATTATCCGTTACTACAGGGAAAATATTATGTGATCGAACGCAAACCCGCTCACCCCTTCTAAAATACTTCTGAGAGGTGAATGACTTAGTAAATAAGTTGTTATATTTAGGAAAATATTTTCTATTACTTACCTTTAATCCACCAAATAATTATGGCAGCAGAAGAGATTAACAAACCAGCAGGATCACTCCAGCAGGCCTCTCCGAATAATCAGGGATCCGGTGTCGGAAATGGCGACATGGCCCATCTGATAGGAAGCATGGGGAGTCTGATTGATTCAACAATAGTGTCTGTGCAGGGAATAATCAGCTCAGTTAGTTCCGCAACCGGCCAACTTATCGAAGGCGTTTCGTCGACAATTAACTCCGATTCAGTTCAGGGAATGATCAACTCGGTAGGCACTGCAACAGGGCAACTGATTGATGGAGTTACCTCGACTATCAACTCCGAACCGGTCAAAGATATTCTCCATAACGTCAACTCCGCTACCGGGCAACTGATAGAGGGCGTCACAGCCACCCTTAAGTCAGATCCGATTCAAAACTCTGTTCATGAATTCGGCAAATTATGGACCGGTCTGCTTGAAAACCTCAATACCACGGTAAGCTCAAATCAGGTGCAAAACCTCTTTGAGAATGTAAGCTCAGGACTTGGACAACTTGTGGGCAATGTCTTTTCGGCACCAGGCATGCCATCAGGCCGTGAAAACCGGCATAAAAAGGATGTCACGGAAATCCGGTACACTCCAAAAGAGATTCCCGCTGAAATAAAGCCTCCGGCTCCAGCTCTTCCTCTTGATCAGACAAAAAAAAGCTGACAAAACGGTCAGGCACTACTGCTTATTCTCTGCCATTCTGAGCATCAGCGAAGAATCCATCGAGTCGCATGGATATTTTGCTGATGTTCACGATGACGATATCCAATCCTTGTTTTATTTGCAGCCGGTACCAGTGTGACCAAATCCTCCTTGACCCCGCACTGTTGAACCAAGCTTCTCAACCTCTACAAAATGAACTTGTTCGACCTTTGCAACCACCATCTGCGCAATACGATCTCCATGATTGACAATGAATGACTCCTTGCCGTAATTGATAAGAATCACCTTCACCTCTCCACGATAATCGGCATCAATAGTTGCAGGCGTATTTGGCAATGATATCATGGAGCGTAAAGCAAGACCGCTTCTCGGACGAAGTTGAGCCTCATACCCTTCGGGCAACTCAAGGGCAAAACCTGAAGGAATCAATGCTGTTGTAAAAGGTTCAATGGTAACAGGCTCATCAATACATGCAGAGACATCCATTCCGGCAGCATGTGCAGTTGCATAAACCGGAAGTAAGGCTTGCTTGTTAAGGCGAACAATCTTTACTTTAAGCATGAGTCAGAACTGGCTTGTTGTCAATTTTTATACGATGCCCAATATAACGACATTAACCACAAGGCAATTGATGCAATCACCTGAAAACGTCTATGCGCTGGCATTCGGCGCCCATCCCGATGACGTGGAACTTGCATGCGGAGCTACGCTGCTGAAAATCATGGGCGAAGGAGAATCAGTCGCCGTCTGCGACCTCACAAGGGGAGAGATGGGAACGCTTGGAACCCCTGAAACACGAAAAGAAGAATCAGCCACAGCCACGACGCTTATGGGGTACAGCAACCGCATAACACTCGACCTCGGCGACTCGAAACTCTTCCATACCGAAGAGAATATTGCGCAAATCATCAAGGTTATCCGCAAATTCAGGCCAAAGGTCGTTTTTGCCAACTCTCCGGACGAACGACACCCCGACCATATCAAAGCATCTAAACTTGTTACAGAAGCCTGCTATTATGCCGGACTGCAGCAACTTGCCACCACCATGAACGGAAATGCCCAGGAACCATACCGTCCAGCCCACCTGCTTTACTATATCCAGTTCAAACATCTGGAACCCGACATCATAGTCGATATCTCGGAAACCTTCGAAGCATCAAGAAAAGGAGTGCTCGCCTTCTCCTCACAATTCTACCAGAAAGGCACAACCGAAAAACCGAAAACAATGATCAAGCGCAGAGAGTTTCTCACCGGACTTGAAGCGCGCGCCAGATACTTCGGTGAACAGATCGGCACCATCTATGGTGAAGGATTCAAACTTGCCGGAACGCTCGGGATCAAATCATTCACAGGTACGTTCATCGTATAATCAGATAACAAAAGCCTGGTCACAAGCTTCAGTGATCAACATTACCACTGAAAAGCTTTATATACTCGGCTTGAGTGTCATGATCAGCTGTTTTTACAACAATTCTATTCGGAAGTGTTTTATGAAGCTGCCGGAAATCCCTGACACAAGAGGGTGAAGAGAAGTATATCTCATCAATAAAATCAAGATCTAAAGCTTCCATGTTCTCAGTTAAATCATGATCATCATCCTCAACCTGTTTGCAGGGAAAATGTACCTTGATAAAATCTCTTGTATTGGAAATCATGGAATCTTCGCCAGCAATCAGCAACTTTTTCTTTTTGGAGTACCAGTTATCCTCGATAACCTGCCTGATGCTGTCACCGATAAGCAGCAGTGCAGGTGAAGAGACCGATGGTGCTCTTTTCCTCATCTCCCCCAACGTTCCGGTAATAATCTTTTGATTATACCTTGTTGCATTCTGCACGATAGCAACAGCAGTATTTTCATCTCTCCCCTTCTGAACGACAGCATCAAGCACCTCATAAACAGTTGAGGCAACCATATAGTAAACAATGGTGTCCGTATCGGGCACCTGGATTTTACTGACCGGATGACCGGTACAAAATGCCACGGAAGAAGAAATTTTTCGCATGGTCAGTGGTATTTCGGTATAGGCACTGGCACCATGAGCTGCCGTAATACCGGGAATAATTTCATACCCGATTCCGTTTTGACGAAGCACCTCTATCTCTTCACCACCACGTCCAAAAATAAAGGGATCTCCACCCTTTAACCTGGCAACTATTTTTCCTTCCCCTGCATGCCGAAGAATCTCTTCGTTGATGGCATCCTGTTCAAAATGGTGACTATCTTTCCGTTTTCCGGTATAAATTTTAAGCGCACTAAACTGTGCAACAAGGTCACTGCTGACAAGATCATCATAAAGGATAACGTCAGCCTCCCTTAAAACCCTTGCCGCCTTTATGGTCAGCAGTTCCGGATCACCCGGACCAGCACCAACAATATAGACATATCCCCTTTTCTGCTGATCCGAACCCTGTATATTATTATCTACTTTCATATTAATGACTTGACCTCTCTTATCGCGACCAATAACTCAGAAATCACTTTGCTGCAAGATAGATTTCAGTTTATCCCGCCACTCAACTGACTTTTTTACATTTTCACCATTTGAAGATACCGCAATAGTCATCTCATCCTGCTTTATAACTGCCGGTGATATAAAATCGGACAACTCCCTGTTATCGACAACATTCACCAGAATTCCATATTCACCCGCATCGTTTTTTATTCTTCGATTCACATCAATATTGTTGGTGCAGGCATAGACAAGAAAAAAGCCCTTGAGATCTGAACTTTCATACTTTTTACGGATTTCTGTCAATCCCATCTGATGCAACTCGTCATGAATTTCTGGCGATACAATCGAAATATTACGGGTGTACTGCCCAACCGTCTTGATCTTGTGAAGTGCAATTTTACCACCGCCAACAAAAAGAATTTTTTTGTTATCTATCCTGATATTCAGTGGTAGAAAACTCTTCATGATCTCTCCATTTATGGTAAAAAAACCGGCCCCCTGCATACCCGAAAAGCAGGGAGCCCTTTGGTTAAAATACCGTTGCAAAACCGGAATCTATAGTAAACAATCAACATTCATTTTCAACCTTTACTGCAACAACAACCTTTAACAGCGCTGTAAGCAAAAGCGTACCAAAACTCCATATTCCAAGAGCAACAAAAATTTCAATTGACGTCGGTACATACTCAGCAATTGACCCAAGCGGGACAGGAACAGGCCCTCCACCAATCATTAACCCGGCACTCTTGTCAATCCATATTGAGAGAACAAGAGTGGTACAAGCCGCAACAAACAACTGCTGTGATTTTCTTAATGCTGGAACAAGGAGAATAATAATCGAAACAACACCGGTTATGAAGGAAAACCACATCCATGGAACATTGCTGTAGGATGTAGTAAAAAATGCCAGGCCAAGCAGAAAGATATTGGCTAGTCCTGCGTATGCAGCAAATGTGACAAGCTTTTCACTTGCCTTTTTTCCGGCATCAAAGCCTGTTGTTCGCTTAAGGATAAGTGTAACCACAATCAACAGCGAGCACCCGGCCGCACATGCAGAAGCAATAAAACGAATGGCCAGCATAATCGTCAACCAGAGATTAAGATCAGGCAATCCAGCATAGAGAACTGCTGTAACCGTATAAATAAAGAGTGCTAAAGGAATTGAAATATATAAGACAGACTTCACCCATACAGGCGGCGGCACCCCCTTCTTCTCAGCGCCAAGCATCGCCCATCCGGAAATGATGCTGGTGGCAAGATAACCCGAAAGCAGCAGGAGATCCCAGAAAACCAGAGATCTCGGGTTTGGATAGAATATGAGATTAAGGAAACGATCAGGCTTTCCCATATCAGCCACAACAAATAATATACTCATCAAGGCTGCTGATGCTGCCATGAACAGAGCAATAATAACTGTTTTTGCAAATTCGTGCTGGTGAAGCAGATAGTATAAAAAAACCACAAGAACAGAGGAAGCAGCAACACCAATGAGAAACGTAAATTGCGCTGTATAAATACCCCAACTTGCATCCACTCCCATACCGGTAACACCAAGCCCGAACCATCTCTGCTGATAATAGGCAGAAAGACCAGTGGCAATAAGAGCAAAAAGAGATGCAATCCAGATCCAGTATGCGCGGTTTCCTTTCAGAGCGTTCTCAATCATGGGAAATCGTTAAATAATGTAAAAAATTGAAGGTTTGGTCCCCAACTCAGGTTTCCTCTGCATGGTAACATTGTCCTCAAGCAGCACGCGGATATCTGAGGCTGGATCGTTCAGATCACCGAATGTAAGAGCCTCTTCAGGACATGTTTCAACGCATGCTGGCTGCAAGCCCTTGACCAGTCTGTCGGAACAGAAATTGCACTTTTCAACAACGCCCTGCTGCCTTGTCGGGTACGCCGTGACCGGATCAACGATCGCAGTCCGGGGATCCTGCCAGTTAAAACTCAATGAGCCATAAGGACATGCGGGCATACAGAAACGACATCCAATACAACGATGATAATCAATCTCAACGATACCATCCCAGCGTTTAAAGGTTGCTGATGTCGGACAGATTTGTGTACAGGGAGCATCTGCACAATGATTGCACAAGGAGAGGACAGCGCGATTCTGAATCTTTTTACTTACACCGGCATCATTTGAAGTCGGAAAAACATTCTTGTATGAGCTTTTCCTGATCCACCTGATCTCCTCATTCCTGTTTTTGAAGGAAGGCACGTTATGCTCATGATGGCATGCAGCAACACACTGCTGGCAGCCCTCCTTGCATTTGCGGGTATCAATCAGCATTCCCCAGCGAATTTTTCCCTGAACAGGTTTTTCATCCCAGACAGGAAGAGCCGTTTTTTCAAGTGAAAATGCAGGAACAAGCCCGGATGAAGCACCGAGCCCTGCAAAAACCCCTAATGCGGTTTTTTTGATAAATTCTCTTCTTTGTTCATTCATCATGGTGTTTCCATCGGCGACAGATGACAATTCCAACACTTTGGTTTAACATTGGCATAGCTATGGCAGTTGAAGCAGAATAGCCGGTTGTTATGACAACCAAGGCAGGTATTCAGGCTCTTCTGGAATCGGCTGCCATTTGCAGCGATATGCACTCGATTTCCCTCTCGCACTACTGACTTCTCCCATGCATTCAACACCTGCATGTGGTTGGCACGCATAAACTCTGACGGCGCGATGCATTTTGTGCTGTCGATAGCTGAAGCTCGAGCAACTGGTTTCTGTGGCGTTTCAGCCTCCCCACTCCGGAAAACATTAAGCACTGCAAAGCAACAGATAACAAGAACAGTCACCATCAAAATCAGTTTGCTACTCTTCATCATCACCTCCATCCTCAAAACCAGCCATATCGTTCTCTCTCAAATCTGTCGTTCTCTTTTTCTCTCCCTGCATGACAAGAGCATTTCCAACCAGTTCGTGGAGACCATAAACCGAAACACCTGGATTCCAATACCTCATCAGAGGAGGTAAACTTGCACGATCAATAGCGCAGATTGTAACAAGAGAGTCAACTTTGTGACGCTCCTTGACATATCTGACTGCATGAGCTCTTGGAAACCCTCCCCTCATCCTGATATCCATATATTCCTCGGCATTCAGACCACTTCCGGATCCACAGCAGAATGTCTTCTCCCTGATGGTATTTTCCGGCATTTCATGAAAACTGTTGCAGACATTACGAAGAACATACCGAGGTTCCTCGAACATGCCCATTCCTCTGGCGACATTGCATGAGTCATGGAATGTTGTCCGAAGATGATCATTGCGTTTCGGATCAAGCTTCAATTTATTGTGGTGAATCAAATCAGCAGTAAATTCAGCGATGTGTACCATTTTTGTAGCAGCAGCATTACTGAACCGGGTTCCTGTGATCGGAGATACCGGCTGCTCAAGAAAATCTGCCGGACCATTCATGGTGTTCATGTACTGATGCACCACACGCCACATGTGACCACACTCACCGCCAAGTATCCATTTCACACCAAGCCGTTTTGCTTCATGATACATCTTGGCATTCAGCTTCTTCATCATATCATTGGAAGTGAACAAACCAAAATTGCCCCCCTCCGAAGCATAGGTACTGATGGTATAATCAAGACCGATATGATGGAACAGCAAAAGATAACCCATCATTGTATAGACACCGGGATCTCCGAAAACATCGCCAGAGGGAGTAATGAAGAGCACTTCAGCACCTTTACGGTTGAAGGTCGGCTCAACCGTAACACCAGTAAGATCTTCAATATCCTCAGCAAGAGAGTTAATATTCTGCACAAAGGTATGTGGCTCAATACCAAGGTGGTTGCCCGTACGATTGCAATTGGAAACGGGACCAAGAATCCAGTTGTTGTTCACGCCTATCAGGTTCAGCAGCTCCCTGACCATAATCGTTATTTCTGCCGTATCTATTCCGAAGGGACAAAAAACAGAGCAACGACGACATTCGGTACACTGATGAAAATACATGTGCCACTCTTTGACCACCTCTTCTGTCAGCTTCCGGGACCCGGAAAACCCCTTCAGAATTTTTTCAACCAGAGGAAAATCATTACGATAAACCGAGCGAAGCAGCTCAGCCCTGACTACCGGCATATTTTTGGGATCACCTGTGCCAAGAAAAAAATGACATTTGTCAGCACATGCTCCGCAACGAACACAGGCATCAAGAAAGAGCTTCAGCGAACGATACTTCCTAAGACGACTATGCAATCCATCACTGATAGTCTTCTGCCAGCCTGAAGGCAGTTGCCAGTCTTCGTCGGTAGCAGCCCATTTCCTTGGATTGGCGAAACCAAGATCATCGAGCACCTCCGGTTTGGCGGGAAAACACCAGTTCCCATCACGGAACTCTACGGGCAGATTCCACCATTCCCGAGGAGAATAGTCTCCTTTAAGAACACTTGGCTTTTCGTCGAACTCTTTTTTCAGCTCTGACAGTTTAGGAAGGTATTTCGACATAATTATTCCTTTTCAACGGGCAAATTGGCCTTTTTCATCTTCTCGCGGTAATCATCCTCATATTCAGCATAGGTCCTGAATTTGATATCAGCATTCCAGGGGTTAACATGCCGTTTCTCACGACTGTTATTACACTGGTTTCTGGTAGGGCTTAAAAAAACCGCACCTGCATGCATAAGCTTGCTGAATGGGAAATAGAAAGCAAGAACAGAAACAAGAAAAAAGTGAACATAAAAAAGCGCGCCAATTTCTCCCGGGGCGTCAAAACTGAAATTGACCAGCCTCAACATCTGGTCTTTGACCGGCATAATATTGACTCTTACAACGTATCGCATGAGCACTCCAACCACTACAATCGCAGCAATCAGAAAAAGAGGAAAATAATCTGTCTGCAATGAGATAAGACGCATTTTAGCATCATTCAGCCGACGAAAAACAAGAAAGGTGATTGCTGCAAGAATCAGTGCATCAGTGGTATAAAAAGCAGGAAGGATTATATCGAAAAAACCGTCAACATGAGTCAGAACATCAGCAAACCCTGGCACCATCACAAAAAAGAAACGTGAGTGACGAAGCACAATGACAAGGAATGACCAGTGAAAGACCAGCCCGCCAAGCCAGAGCCATTTGTGTGACCCGTAGGCAAGATTGGCATCTTTGTGAAGCTCGGCCTTTGTGTTGCGAAAAAGAGAACGAAAAAACAGCACTTCAAACAACATCCTGACGATCACTTCCCAGGAACGAGAAGGACTTTCGAATCTATTCTGCTTGATCCAATCAAGAGATTTTTCCTGTCCACAGGTTGTCGGAATACGAAATGGCACTGGCCTCCTGAGCCAGTCAACCAATCGCAGCAGAAAACCGAAAACAAGGACAGTAAAAGCTGTATAAGGTATTATAACCCCAAAAAGATAAGAGAGCCCTGCGTATTGTACTCCAATGTAAGGGAGAAGCGCAAGAAACAAGACTATCCCAAGGGGCATAAGCACTTTCTTCATGCCTCAGCCCTCCTCAGTGCCATAAACATCCGACGACTTCCCTCTTCAACTTTCAGTTGAGCTATTTTTTCACGATGTTGCATATAGCTGTCGAATGCCTGAAGAACAAGCTCATCGATGCGTGAAGAGAATTCAGTCTGCACCTTCTGCGTCAGGCTCTCCGCCACATTGGATCTCTTCATAATCTCACGGAACATTGCTTTCGGTTCAAAAAAAATTGAGATCGCCCTCGATGGCGGGAAGTTTTGTACTGCAAGAATACGGGTGATATCATCAAGAGCGTCCATGAAGCGTTGATCCTCCTTTCCAAGCCCAGTGAGCAACGTTCCTAATGCTTCAGCAAGTGCATCTGCAACAGGTGTGTCATAACCCATTTTTTCCGGGAACAAGGCAAGTGAACAATCAAGCCACTGCCCAATAATCACATCGCGATTGGCATCAATGATGTATGCCCATTCTGTACTCATGGAATAGTTCATAACAGTCTCAAAATTCTGAAACGAATTGACAACTCAGAGCCAACTGTTCACCTGATGTTCTTCGACAAGCCCCACAAATCCTTCATAATCTACACATTGTACCCCTTCAGTAACCACGGTGAGACCACGAGCAGTCAAATCGGGCTGAAGTGCAAATACAGGATTATTTTTAAGGGTGTTTGCAATTATCGCTGAAAACCTGTTTCCTGCCTGAACAGCATAAACTCCATCCTCAATAAAAAGAATGGGGTCGCCGGGAAGCAGAAACCTGATACAGGTCTCAAAAGTGGAATTCTCGAAGGGAGATTTATTGATGGTATGCAACATAATTTCGTACGGTCAATGGTGAATAATGACATCCTGTTCCCTCATCAGGCCCCCGATCACTTCAGCATCGAGAACTTCAACATCAACAACCAGATCATCTTCAGTCAAGCCTCGTTCTTCAAGTGAAAGTTTATCGACATAGAGCTTTTCAACATCATAGCCATCAAGAGCCATAAAAGTCTTTGCAAAGCCTTTGATTCCGATACCGGCAGTCTCCTGGTTTTTTTTAAGCGCATAAACCCCGTCCCCAATGAACACGACAGAAAGATCCTGCTCGTAAGCAGCCATGATCAGAATCATCTCCAGCCCTTCATAAGAATAAATCGTGCCATGAGGTGCATGACGCAGGACATGCATGATTTTGTTTACATTTTCATTTTCCATGTTCTTCAATCTCCAAAGGTTACCAGTCTGTCGTTACGGATGGCAATGTCTGTAAGGGTACCAAGGCCTGTGATAGCACTGCCTTGCACAAGAACATCATCGTTTATTCCCCGTCGTTTTGATGCTGCTATGCAGGCAAGTACCTCAACGCCATGTTTCTGGCTCAACTCACTCCAGCGAGCAGAAATATTACGGTCATCCTGGGGTGGATCCATGAGCTTCGTAACGTTGGTCACCCCGTCATTGTATAGAAAAACCGCATCAACAGTATGTCCTTTTTTGATGGCAGCTTCAGCAAACTTGAAGGCCGTATCAGACGCCTGATGGTTGTACGGCCCCTCCTTGAGCAGAATTCCTATTTTCATTGTCACTATGTTCTGTAAAATTATGTAAGCATGCAAAGTGCCCCAACTGTTCAATGCCCGGAAAGCTTCTCTTTTAGAGCTTCATAGAGAGGCAACCAGGTTTTTGAAGAATCTGTAAACGGTTTTTCTATATACTGACAAAAATAAAGGGCATTCTCAGCCGCAGAAAAATTGCCGTCTTTCAGTGCATCCAGCGCCTTCTGACCTGAATCAGCCGCTTCATTACCAGTAAGCTTCACCTGATTCCAATAGTTGACAGCTTCCTGCCGAAAAATAAAATTTTTCGGCAGTGACTGGGCCTGCTTGAGCGACGAGACCTCTACATTACGGGGGCCGAAGGTAACCGGCCATCCTGTTTCAGACCATTTTTTTGAGACTGCAATAGCCTCCTGAACCTGATATGTGACATCTTCTGACATGGATCCGTTATCTCCTTGTTTTCATGGTTTCTTTTCCAGAGGCTTAAAGACCCTCACCCATTCCCATCTGGATATATCCGGATGGGCAGACCAGTGAGCAAAGATGGCACCCAACACATTTACTGTAATTGGTGTAAACCACCTCACCGGGCAGATTGTCCCTGAACCGGGTAACTGCTTCCTGTGGACAGAAAGAGACGCACTGTTTACAGTCGAAGCAAAGCCCGCAGCTCATGCAACGCTCTGATTCGGCCTTTGCCTCACTTTCGGTCAGCGCAACAAGAAGTTCATCATGATTGCCAATCACATCCTCCAGCTCAATCGTCTCTCTTTGTGCCTGTTCAGAGTGGGTAAAGTAAAGCACGTCCTGTTTATGGACTTTTGTTATCTCCCGATAACCCTGCTCAGGAAGAGGCTCCCCTTTGAGATACGCATCAATGGAATTTGCAGCCTTTCGTCCATGACCAACTGCTGTGGTGATAAGATCAACTTTTATGGCATCACCGCCCCCAAAGAACTTCTCTTTGCCTTGCAGGCGAAAATACCGGTCAACCTTGAGCCATGGGCTGCCGGCGGTAACACTTTCAAAACCCTGCAAATCCGCACTCTGCCCAATGGCAGCGACAATCATGTCAGCCTCAATGTCAAAAGTTTCTCCGGTATTTTTGTAACGGAAAAAGGGTATAGGAGAATTCCAGCCATCCTCTCCCTTCACTTTTTTCTCCATTCTGGCACAGCGCAGAGCCTGAACCCCCTCTTCCCCTTTGATAACCTCCAGTGCCCCGCTCATGTAATGCATGACGGCTCCTTCCCTGGCTGCATCTTCAAATTCAATCTGGAAGCATGCCATCTCCTCCCTTGGAACTCCGGCAACCACAGAAGCCTGGGAACCAAGACGAAGCGCAAGACGCGCTACATCCATCGCAACATTTCCGTCGCCTATAACCAGCACTTTTTTGCCGATGGAAATGGCATCACCCTGTACTTCGTAGTTTCTTAGAAAATCAATGGCATTGGTCACTCCCGGCATATCCGCAGAACCGGGAACCGGAAGAGCACGACCCAGCTGGGCTCCTGGAGCAATAAAAATCGCGTCATACTCTGCCTCCAGTTGTGCAAGGGAAATATCTGTTCCAATGCGTATGCCCATTTTTGTTTCAACCCCAAGGTTGATGATTCGCTGGATTTCCGTCTCAAGAATGTTGCGGTCGACACGATATCCCATGATACCGTACAACACCATTCCACCAAGTTTCTCATTGGCATCGTAAATCGTCACTGCATGGCCTTTCCGGCGAAGCTGATATGCTGCTGAAAGTCCTGCCGGGCCACCTCCGATGACGGCGACCCTTTTTCCTGTGTCAGCACCAGCTCCCGGCAGTTGCAGGGCTGCTTCAATGCCGTAATTACCAATCACCTGCTCAACGGCATTAATAGCCACACTTTCGTCATGGTACTGGCGGTTGCAGGCGCTTTCGCAGGGATGCGGACATATCCGGCCCATAACGGCAGGAAATGGGTTCGCATCGACAATTGTCTCCCATGCGGCTTTCAAGGCATTGTCAGACTTGTCAACACCGTTCAGCAACCGGTGATAGCCGCGGATGTTCTCCCCTGCCGGGCACTCCGCCATACATGGCGCAAGCTGGCTCACATAAACCGGACACTTGTGGCTATGGTCTCCAAATGCAACTATTTTATCGGTTCCCTTCATTTCACTGAATGGCGGGAAAACATAAGATGTCGCAAAATCAAGGATAGGATTCGATTCTACCTTCATGAATTATCTCCTGTAAGTCTAAAAACGGACATGAGCAGACTGATTGAACGTAGTTCTTGCATGACGGTAGCTGTCGATCATATCATCATCAAAAACAAGTCCTGTTTCTTCAAAAAAGCGCTTCCATCCAATCCGGTTAATCCACTCCCCTACTCGTTCCCAGGGACGTCCACCCTCTTTGTATGCGGTCAGGATTTTTCCGATTACCTCGGTGACCTCTGGCCATCTTGGCGGATTGTTTGGCAGATTGTGGGCAACAATACTCATTGTTGATGGTTTGGAGCGGGCATTGCTGTTTTTGCCACCAACCCAGATCGCAAATTTCGAATGCTCAGGATGGTTGATCTCCATGGCCGGGCAGGCTCCGAAACAGGCGCCGCAGCAAATACATTTTTCCTCATCGACCATGAGCGATTTCTTGCCGTTTATCACTGTCGGCCTTATAGCCGCAACAGGACAACGAGCAACCGCTTTCGGTAATTCACATATTGTTGCGAGATGATCGTGATTGATTCTTGGAGGACGTGTGTGTTTGACCACCACAGCGATATCTGCCTGGCCGCCACAGTTGATTGCACAACAGGAGGTCGAAAGCCTTACCTTGTTGGGCATCTGCATCCCCTTGAATTCATTGTAAACCGTATCCATCATTGATTTCACAACTCCTGATGCATCAGTCGCCGGAATATCACAATGAAGCCACCCCTGGGTATGTGAAACCGAGGAGACACACATACCTGTTCCACCGACAGGAAAACCCATCTCTTCGAGTTCCCTGATCATCGGTTCAACATTTCCTTCGTTGGGAGTCAGAAACTCAACGTTGTTGCGTACCGTAAAGCGAAGATAACCGTCACTGTATTTATCGGCAACATCACAAAGCCGTCTGAGCATATCAACCGTATCCTGACGAGGCGTTCCTGCCCGGACAGTGTAGATGGCATCACCACTTTGCGCCACATGCTTCAGAACTCCAGGCTTTGGTATCTCGTGATATTTCCACTTCCCGTAGTTTTTTCTTACAACCGGATGCAAGGCCTCCTCATAGCTGTGAGGCCCCGACTCAACGGTTTTCCACTTTTTTTCAGGACTGCTCATAGTGTTAATTCCTTATAAGTTGTTCCTTCCTTTTGAGGTTTTTTACTGCCTCATTGAAAGATTTGCATACACTCAACGGCTCAGTACTTTGCCTTGAAATAGGGATTGTCACGAGGCCTTGTCACCATATTGATATTTGCTTCAAGACCGACGCCTTCCAAGAAAAGCTTCAAACCGACACGCTCAATCGTTTCACCTATACGTTCGTGATCAAGACCATTGTCATCCCACCAGTCGATAATCCCCTCAACCAGTTCGATAAATTCCTCGATATCCTCGTCACTATCCATCTTCATGAACGGTACAACCAGCGATCCCATGTTGACACCGACTTTCAGGGTATTCTTTCCACCCATCAAGAGGGATATTCCGCGCTCCTTGCCAGGAGAAAGTGCCTTGGGCATGACATTCAGGCAGTGCATGCAACGCACGCAGTCCCTGCTGTCAATGACCATCTCCCCATCCTTGAGCGATATCGCCTTGGTCGGGCAAAGATTAATTACCTGGTTAACCACTGCGTCAATCCCATGCTCTTTGACCCAGGCGGATACCTCCTCGCGTTCAATCTGGATAGCATCCTTCCATGTCCCGATAACCGCCAGATCAGAGCGCATAATTGCATTGGTGCAATCATTCGGACATCCAGAAAACTTGAATTTGATCTTATAGTTCCACTCGGGGCGATGCAGTGGTCCCACAAAATGTTTGAGCAGTTTGAGATGAGCATTGAGATTGTCGTAGCAGGCATTCTCACAGCGGCCCGGCCCGATACAGGAAACCGCCGTACGCATACCGGCACCTGCACCTCCAAGATCCCATCCTGCCTGATTAAGTTCATCAAAACAATCCTGCACTTTATCCTGTTCAATACCCTGCAGCATGATGTCGCCAGTCTGCCCATGCATGGTAATTATGCCGCTGCCGTACTTCTCCCAGGTATCACAAAGCCCGCGAAGCATCGCTGTATTGTAGTGAAGCCCCGGAGCAGGCTGAATTCGCATGGTGTGAAATTCAGCGGCTTCCGGAAACTTGTCCTTTATCATCGAGTAGCGTGTAATAACACCTGCACCATAACCGTCCACCGTCACGAGACCACCTTTCCAGTACCCCATTTTGGTATTGTAGGAGTACTCAAGCTGATCCATAACCCCACGCAGCATGGGTTTTTCTGTTCTTTCAGCAAGTTCCTTGAACCCTGAAATGAAACTTGGCCATGGGCCTTTTTCCAATTCATCAAGCATTGGTGTAGGATTCAGAAACTGTCCGTTTCCATCCGGGCCACCATTTTTATCACGCATTACTTCCTCTGAAGCAGCCTTTTGAGCTTCATCCATCATGACCTCCTTTGATTCACAGTAAATTGGGATCAGCAAACCTCTCTTTATCCATTAAACACAACCCGTAGGCTTCGGCAATCCCGCAATTTTACAGGCCTGCAAACCTGGGCCTTTCGGAAAAAGCCCGTACAAAAATTCGGACGCCGCTTTCTTGTCCATCTCTTTCTCATTGGCAATAGCCTTGGTAAGTACCTTGACGGCAGGAGCAATCTGATACTCCTCATAATACCCTCTGAGAAAATTGATAAGATCCCAATGTGCTGGAGTCATTTCGATCTCCTCACCCTCTGCCAGCACCTTTGCGATATCCTCTGTCCAGTCTTCAAGATTAACGAGATAGCCATTCTCATCGGTCTCGTAACGGATACCATTGACTTCAATCGCCATAATTTGCTCCTTTACAGTTAATACAATATTATATTATGAGTTACGTTTTTTTAATCATCAAGGAAAGGGTGAAATAGATACGATAGCGAAAAAGCGTTAAACTGCAGGTTCTGCTACCATAAAAAATACACACCAAGCTTCAAATTCCGGAACATTTTTTTACAAGAAAACACTATAACCGAGACCTATGCTCTCTGGCTTTATATTCACTGGCCAGAGATACGAAGGTTTCAGCCCAAAGAGGACAGGCAACAACATGCAGGTGCGCAAACGATGCAAACAGATTCCTGTATAACGCGCCATCATTTTTTCCTGTTATCCCCTCTCCCCGCATGACATCAAACTGAAAGGAGTGAAGCCCTGCTGGCAGAAGCACCCTGGAATAATGAAATTCGTGAGCCTTTACACACTCACCCTTCCTGAACCAGGGAGAATTTTCCCTGCTTTTCAAATCAAGATATCCGTGTCCCGCAGGAGCTTCGCCAAAGCTGATCTCAAAAGGAAAAACACCCGCAAGCTGATAGCGTTTGCCTTCATAGGTGGCATTCCGGCAAAGGTAGATCAACCCGCCGCATTCAGCATAAACCGGCAAATCTCCCTCAATCCTCTCGCGCACATCCTTCAGCATCCCCTTATTTGAACTCAAAACTTCAAAGAACGATTCAGGAAAACCACCGCCGAGATAGAGTGCGTCAACATCAGGCAACGAATTCTCCTGAAGGGAGTTGATGAAGACAAGCTCTGCACCGTTGCTCCTCAACGCTTCCAGGTTTTCCGGATAATAAAAACAGAACGCCGCATCCATGAATACCCCGATCCTTACTCTTGCCGCAACATGCTTCCTGGAACTTCCTCGCCTGCGCCCGGCCATCGCTGGAGCCTCATGAAAAAGGGTAAGAAGAGCCTGCATGTCACAATAACGCTCAACCATTTCCGCCGCGCACTGAATAAATTTCTCAGCATCAGCTGTTTCAGCGACTGTTGTCAAACCAAGATGCCTTTCCGAAATAACCAGCTCATTATCACTGGGAATCTCACCAAGTACAGGCACGCGGCAGTACTGCTCAATTGCACGCTTCTGTTTTTCTGCGTGCCGCAAACTTTTTACCTGATTGAGTATGACTCCCCTGATATCAGCCTTGGGCGACATCACCTGCATACCCATAACCAGTGCCGCTATTCCCCTGTTCATTTTTCTGCTGTCAACCACCAGCACCACCGGAGTTTCAAGCATTCGGGCAACTCCCGCACTGCTGTCAGAGCCATCAAGGGAGATGCCGTCATGCAGGCCATGATTGCCTTCTATGAGAGCAAGGCTTCCATTCCCGGCAGAACTCTTCGCATGAAACAAATCAAGAGATGCCTCTCTTCCCATAAGCCAGGGATCAAGATTCGAACTCTCGGCACGACTGGCCAACCTGTGCCATTGCGGATCAATATAATCCGGCCCTTTCTTGAAACTGCTTACAGCAATCCCCTGATTTGCAAGATGTCGTAAAATACCAAGAGTGACCGTCGTTTTGCCTGCGCTCTTATGGGGCGCAGATATCATCAGACGAGGCACCTTTACCAAATCCATTTCATCTCCCCCCAGCCCTCTTCATTCTCGAGTTACCGTTTCCTGATAAGAAAGGTATGCACATTCGACGCCTCGGTATGAGAAACAAGTTCATGCCCGGTACGTTTTGCCCATGATTCCATGTCATTAACTGAACCTGGATCGGTAGCGGTCATTTTCAGTATCTCGCCACTGTTCAGTGAATCAATAGCTTTTTTTGTTTTCAGAATCGGTAAAGGACAATTCAGGCCTTCACAATTCAGCTCAAGATTGCTTGCAATTTCACTCATAAAAACCTCCTGATGATAATTTTGTATTTACTTCAAATCTTTCAGCATCGGCTAAGGTCTCGGCGCCTTTTGCTCCGGACGAAGCTTTACCGTAAAATATTCGTCAGCATCTGCCTCGTCAACAAGAGTCCCGGTACTGCTCCAGAGCGGTTCTTCATAATCATTCCATCCCCTCAACCCCGTCCGCAGAGAACAAACATTTTGATAGCCCAGCAATTGCATGGATTGGACAGCAAGAGCACTACGGGAGCCTGAACGGCAAACCACCACAATTTCACGCATCCTTGCTTTCACCAACATCGGCACCGTATCCTCATAGTCCCATTCAGAGGCGGATTCAAGAATACCCCTTGGAACATTGATGGAATTCCTGATATGCAGGGTATCAAACTCATAAGGCTCACGCACATCAAGAATAAGCAGCTCCGGATTCTCCTTCATGCGCAGGACAAGATCCCAGGGCATGATCTCCCTGACCTGAGACAAACAGTTCTGAACAAGTTCCCTGTAAGTCAGCATGGTCATCAATTTTTTTTCAGATAAAGAGTGAAATATCAGCGTCGGCCGCATACTCAAGAAAGGTTGCCGCACCGCCATATTCAACGCCGTCAATGAACTCCTCCTTTTCAAATCCAAAAACCTCCATGGTCATCTGGCAGGCAATAAAGCGTACACCGAACTCCTGGCACATACCCCGAAGTTGCTCGATTGTGGCCACGCCTTTTTTCTTGAAGGTCTCCTTCATCAACATGGTTGCCATGTTATCAAAACCGGGAATATTACCGGAGATAACATTCGGTACCGGCCAGTTGATTGACTGGAAATCCTTGCTGCCGAAGGGCATTTTCATCGGCATGGCCGGATTTGTGTGAGGAGATACTTTGGCATCAATCTCCTTTTTAAGCAATGGCAACCCATAAAAAGTAAAAAAAATAACAGCTTCCATATCCATAGCCGCAGCAGTTGATGCCAGAATGAACGGAGGATATGCCCAGTCAAGTGTTCCCTGGGATGCAATGATTGCAAGTTTTTTTGTATCAGCCATAACTCCTCAATTTTTTCGATTACGAGTTTCTGAAAGAAGAACTATAAAAATATTCCGGCAAAATGTTCGTCACCAGCAAAAAATGCAGTGGAAGACTAGTTGACGGATAATCAATGGCCTCCGGAAACTATTCCCGCTGCAGCAAAAACAAGTACCAGTACCTGAAGCAATGTCATAACTGCATAAATCATATCTTTTTCCTTCAAAAAAAGAGGAATGATAACAACAAGGCAGAGCATCGTTACCGATGAAAGATAGACGACAGAGGCATAACTGAGAACATCTCCCCGGCCCAATTGATAAATCCAGTCCCAACCGGAAGGAACAGGAACAATCTTGTGTAATTCAGCAGCCCGAAGATGCCAGTGCAAGGCTACCTCAGAAGGAGAAACCGTGGAGGGAAGCAATTGAAAAACATAAACAAGATATCCTGCTACAACAAAGATTATTCCCAAAGTAGAGGTCCAGGAGAGCACAGTGGCATAAGTCAACTGAATCCTGTTTGCGTGAAGCTGTTGTTTCATGGTGCAATTATCGTCAGATTCCAAATCCTTTTAAAAGAGCCCTCATTCCGGCGGCAGCAAGGAGGGTGATAACAAGTTTCCTCACCACACTGGTGTGAACCTTTGTCAGAAGTCTGGCGCCAATTTTTGTACCGAGCATCATACCCGCAACGGATGGCACTGCAATCAGGGGAAGAACTGCACCCTTATGCAGGTAGACCCATGCTGCAGCAGTATCATTGACAGAGAGTACAAAAATGCTTGTCGCCACGGAGACTCTCAGCGGAGCACCAAGAACCAGGTTGAATACCGGCACATTTGCCCAACCGGCGCCAAGCCCGAACATTCCTGCCATAAATCCAATCACAATAAAAAGAAAGAGGCCAACTGGTGTGCGATGAATCTGCCAACTGACATCTTTTTTAAGATGTTCATCGTAATAGATTCCATAGATATGCAATATCCTGGAAAGCGTATCCGGTTCAGATATTTCAGGATAGGCCGAATTTTTTGAAAGCAGCATGATCACTGAAATACCAAGAATTGCCGTTCCAAGAGATAACTGCACCATATTTTCCGGCATTGCAAGGCCGACCATGGCACCGGCTATTGAACTGATGGAGGCGATCAGCGCCATCGAAAGAGCCAGTTTAAGATTGGCCAATCCCTTTTTCAGAAGAGGAGCGCCTGCTGAAAGCGCTCCGGAAAGCGCCACAAGCAGTCCCGCACCCCGCACAAAGTCAATATGAAAAGGGAAGAAACTGCTGACAATCGGAACAAAGAGCACTCCCCCTCCGACCCCGGCGATAACTGCGATGATGCCCAGAAAAAAAGAGAAGACAAAAAGCGCAATTTCCCAAATCCACCACTCCGTTTGTACAGGAGGCTGAGATTGTGCCGCAAAAGCCACTGCCGGCAAAAAAAGCAGCATGCCGGCAAGCAGGGTAAGGAAAAAACCGGAGCCAATTGATCTATAACAACTTTGATTCATCGCTCTGTCAGGGTTTTGAAATATAGAAGGTCTTTTCATCAGGCCTGAACGGACGATTCATCCAGAGAGGACGGCGAAGACCGCCAGGCCCCGGCGCAGGCCTGGTCATAGCAAGCCACTCCTTGTAAATCTGGTGTGAACGATCTGTATCGACAAAAACATCACCGTAACGATCCTCCTCATGCGCTTTTTCGATACGCACCTTCTGGTGCCAGCAGTGCATGCCACTGATAGGATCAGGGTGAACCGGGAACGTGATGTTCTGGTGCACACCTCCGTCAGACCAGAAAATTCTCGATGAATCGGGATCGCTGCTCTCGTAGGGTTCAATGCTCTCATCAACACGCATTTTCCATTTACCGCTTCCTTCATGCTTGATCTGCACCCTGTTGGTCGACCAACGGTTAGCCGCCGGATCCTGTTCACGACGCCATCGACCGATATGATGTGAGCAGGCCAGCACTCCGGGCCGTATGCCTTCAGTTACCCATGCCCGGTTTATGAAAAAGCCGATATCAGTATTGACCCTGATGAGATCTCCATCTTCAAAACCGAGACTCTTTGCATCTGCAGCATTGATCCAGACTGGATTACGATGCGCAATCTCGGCAAGCCATTTAGCATTGCCGGAACGGGAGTGAATCAGGACAGGAAGACGAAAAGTAGGAACAAGCACAAATTCCCCTTTACTCCGGTTCATGATCTCCTGGTGCACGTGACTTTTGATGTAGCCGGGAAGTCTATACTCAGGCCACTTCCAGTCGACCATCGTCCGGGAATAAAGTTCCTGTTTGCGCGATGGAGTAGGAAAGCCGATTCGATTGGCGCCTTTAACCTGAACACCGACTGATTTTCCGTTTTTGGTTATAAGGCCTGTCTCAGGCTGCACGGTTGACCCTTGCATATCAGCCTCCGACAAAGTTCTTTCATTAACCTTGTATACGTTGCTTTCAACTTCGTATGCACCGTATTTCTGCATGTATTCCAATGCTGAAATTCCCTCTTTGGCCGCCGTTTCCGGCAGACCGGGAACACGCTCAAAAATATAGCGGTAATACTCCTCAATCGTGATTTTTTCACCAGGTCGGTATGGCGACATGCAATACTGCTTTATACCGAGGCTTCCATCAGGATCAATCCGCCAGGTAAGCTCAATCCAGAACTCATCCTCTTCCCACACCTCGCCGGTATTTGCCTGCCAGGTGTATTCCACCGGATGCCCCATCTTTGCGTGAGCAACACGAAGAACCGGCTGACGGAAAGCAATCCACTTGCCAGCATGGGTTTCGTAACTGATAATATCATGTCGTTCAGCAGAATGACCCATCGGCAGGACATAGTCGGCAAAATAGGCTGTTTCACTCCACGTAGGAGTTAGTGCGGCATGCAAACCGATTTTTGATTCATCTTCCAGCGCCTCAATCCAAGAGAACCCATCAGGATAGGTCCAGACGGGATTGAACACCCTGGTAAAATAGACATCAAGTTTGCCTCGACCCTCCTTAAGAAAATGGGGCAGCAGGAAGCTCATTTCAAAATGAGCCAGAGGATACTCATCAGGCAAGTGAAGTGTATTCCAGAACGTCTGTAGTTTTGGCTTGGCATGAACATCAGGGTGGAACTTGTTCCAGGCACTTGGTGACGTACCGCCGGGAGTACCAACACTGCCTGTCAAAACATTGAGAAAATGGAGCGTACGCGATACTTCCCATCCGCCAAGATTTCCACTGCTGGCACTTCGCCATACATGTGTTGCAAAATTGGTCCCGGCCTCGCCTATTTTGCGGGCAACTTCGATAATCGTTCCAGCCTTGACACCACTCTCTTTTTCAGCAAAATCGGGAGTGTATGAGCTATACTCTTTTTTGAGTGCCTCAATGAACTCTTCAAAGGTTACAGGAGTGTCTTGATAATCCTGCTGCAGATACTCTTTCCAGTTCACCCAATTTTCAAGGTAGTCACGGTTGTAGAGCCCTTCGTCAAGAATCACTTTTGCCATGGCAAGCAGTACCGCTGACTCACTGCCCGGATAACTTGGCATCCAGTAGTCCGACATGCTTGCTGTGTTTGAAAGACGGGGATCGAGTACGGCAAGTTTTGCCCCTTTCATTCTGGCCTCAACAATGCGCTGGGCATGAGGATTGAAATAGTGACCCGACTCAAGATGGGCACTTACCAGAAGCATGAATTTAGCATTGGTGTAGTCGGGCGACGGGCGATCCAGTCCTTCCCAGATAGCATATCCAAAACGTGCACCTGATGAACAAATATTGGTGTGGCTGTTATGACCATCTACATTCCATGCCCTGAGCACCCACTCCATGAACCCTTCATGGCCGGGACGACCGACATGGTAGGAAATTTCGTTATTACGACCCTCCTGTATGGCCTTGCGCATTCTTCCCGCAATGTCATCCAGCACACTATCCCAGCTTACCCGATCCCATTTGCCACCACCTCTTTTTCCCGATCGTTTCATTGGATAAAGCACCCTGTCAGTATCCTCAATCTGGTTGAGGGTTGCAGGACCTTTGGCACAGTTTCTTCCACGACTTGCCGGATGGTATGGATTCCCGACCAGCTTGCGCATCGTCATGCTTTCTTTATCAACATAGGCAAGAAGTCCGCAACCAGCCTCACAGTTAAAACAGGCTGTTGGAATCAGCATATACTCTTTCGACTTGCGCTCAGGCCAGCTTTTCGAATCATATTCCACCCAATTGTCCCACTGATCGGGAGGCGGACAATTAACCTGTGCGCCATCTACAGCAGCACTTTTCGTTGCAGGGCCACTCCCCTCAGCATGAAGATCAGCGATCAGATGCAATTTCTCTGCTATCGTTTCTATAACCGTTGGTTTATGGGTATAACTCATATTTACTCCAGCACTTGATTAACTTAACGGAACTGTTTGCGGCGCATGAATCCAGACTTTTTCGGTGTAGAAGACACCACAAAGTCCAAAAATGGCGGCTACGGCAAGCATTAAAGGAGAGGAAAGAGCCATACACAACAACAGTGGTAGCACATTTCCCGCAATGAAACTGCCAAACCAGAACTGCTTCTTCAGAGATCCATGCAGAATGACCTCAGCAGCGCGTTCCGCATACTTTGAGGGATGCCTGCCATAGAGTTCAGAAAGCATGACAAGGATGTGGAGTATAAAACCGCCCGCAAGCGCTGGCCTTAATATTTCAAAAAGGTCAGGAGCACTGGAGGTCAGCACGCCAAGAACAAGCATCGCAGAACCTCCTGCAAGCAGCGAGTTCAGAAACATGTGCAACAGAAGCATCGGGCTTTGCCAGAAGTCTCTCCCCTTTGCTGACCCAAAAAGGAATGCCGTATAGATGGCCGTCAACAGTGCAAAAAGCGATCCACACCACAACGATATTGTTTCGAGAAGAGGCAACTGAAAATATTTTGCTACTCCCCACAAAGCAAGAAAAGCACCAAATCCGGCAATCGTCAAACCGCCCTTTACAAGCCATGAACTGAATTGCGGGCGGAGCATCACCGAGGAAAAGCGCTCTGGACGATCAAGATCCTTGACAAGAAATCCTCCCGTAAGAGCAAGAAAAAGAAGAGATGTCGCCCATATGGCCCATTGCAGAGAATCTGACAGGGAGTATACCAAGAGCGTTTGCAACACAAACATCAGTAAAAACAATCCAGAAGCAACAGCCTTCGACCAGACATATGCGGGAACTTCCCAGCCCCAGACAACACCCTTTGACGGAGTATCATACACCTTTCTGGCCTTTGGTTTTCCATCGATTCCAGATGATGGAAGCAATTTTTTTGCAGGTTTGACAAAATGCTTACCTGCAAAATGGCCAACTCCGCGAGACTGCTCACTCCAGAGATAACCGTTGACTTCCGAAACCTCAAGTGGATCCAGTGAAGCCCCATCTCCATTGATATAATAAAGCTTGGGAGATGTGCCTTTTTCCGGCTTTCGCACCATAGTCTGCTCTTTCGCCACAAGCAGAGCTATTGGACTTCTGGGATCGTCAAGATCACCGGCAACAATCGCCTGCTGCGGACAAATCGAAACACAGGCAGGCTTGAGTCCAACCTCTTTGCGATGAGCGCAATAATTACATTTCGCAGAGGTGTGAGTCTCTGGATCCATATAGAGCGCGCCGTAAGGACATGCCTGGGAACAGGCTTTACAGCCGATACAGCGACGCTGGTCAAAATCAACAATCCCATCATCACGTCGGTGCAGAGCCTCTACCGGACAAATATCAACACAGGGTGGTTCAGCGCAATGATTGCAGCGGAGAACAGTAAAATATCTTCTGCTGTCAGGAAAAGTACCCTTTTCAACATATTTAACCCAGGTACGATTTACACCGAGAGGCACCTGGTTTTCGGATTTGCATGCTACCGTGCACGCATGACATCCGATACATTTCCGGGCATCAATAACAAAACCGTAATTCATAGAGTGGTTTGCTCTAAATAATTGCAAGACACTTGACCGGAAAAATCAGACCAAGCATGACTTCATAAAATATAATCGGGAACAAAGCGCAGACGAAAGGAAAATATAATATTCTAATGGGTCATAAGATAAATATTATATAACCATATAACTAAAAGGTTGTTATAAATATTCAAAAAATATTGAAATTTTCCCAAAAATATCATCTATAAAAAAGTCATCTGGTCGATTTTTGATGACAGCGGTGCGTAACTACAGTGAATGCGAATAATTAAGTGACCAGTTGACCTGGCCGTGACTGATGAGCAGACCGTCAGCATTGGTCGCTGATACCTTCGGGACAAAAACAAGAGCCGCAGCAACTGTTGATTTATCAGTCAACTTGTACCCAAAACCTCCGGTATAATGATTTTCTGCAACCGCCGGAAACAGGGGATTAAGATAGCTGTCAGGGACGGGATTGTTTGAAAAACTTGCTCCTGCACGAAGTGCAAGCCGCTCTGAAGCCTTATACTCCACACCAACAGAATAAACCCACTGGTCTTCCCAGTTCTGGGTCATATCGACGTCAAGTGTCTGCCCCGCGAACGGCCCGTTAGTCACTGAATTATCTGCAGTAAAGGTTGTGCTGAATTTGCTCATTGCCCATGCCCAGTCAAGATATTTGAGATCACCCACAATCATCCAGCGCTCTGCTGGATAGAGGGCAAAACCTGCTGCCCAGGTTTCAGGCCAGCCGAAATTTTTGACCTTCATGGTACCACTGACCGATACCGGATTTGCTTGACCGAATGCTGGCCCCTGGCCTGAAAAAGAGAGCACCGCTTTGGAGGTTTCAAGATCAGAAAGCCATGTCCGGGAGTGATAACTGCCCCCGACGGTCACCATTTTACTGAATTTGTGTGTAAATCCCGTCTTGAAACCTGTCCCATACCCGATTGCTTCACCAATAAATGAACTGCCATTCGAAAAATTGTAACGGACATGGTTGATATCGGTAATGGCGCCCGAACTGATGAATGAACCAAGTGTATTAAACATGGAACCACTGACCGAGCCTCCTTTTCCCGCCATGCCCATGCCGGCAAAATGAGCCCCATCCATATCCATCTGAAGATCCATGCTTCCCCAGAGCAGATCAAATGAGATACCAATTGTTGTATTTTCAGTGAGGTTATAGGCAAGAGGCAACATCAGACGACCTATGCCAACTTCCGATCGAATATCCTCGCCACTCAAGGGAACCACTTTGCTCATGTCCACAGGCATTCCATACCTGGACATAGGCATTCCGTAGTGGAACAAGGCGGAATTCTTGCCATACTCCGTACCCATCCCACCCTGGGCAAGCACAGCCAAACCCCAGGCAAACTTTCCATCCTTTCTCATATAAGAAACCGAGGGCATATAATAGGCCGTCCCCGCCGACTTGACCTCATTACCATTGTAATCGACAGCTACATCGGGATGAAGCCCTCTGATACCAACTCCGAGCTCTTCCTCTCCCTCTTTCATCATGCCAAGTGTGGCTGGATTATTCATCACGGCGGAGTTGCCGGTGTCAAAGGCCATGCTGGTTCCACCAAGTGAATGGGATTTTGCACCATACCCTTCGAGGTTCATGCCATTTGTGGCAAAAGCTGTAGAAGAACCCGAGAGCACGATCAACAGAGAGACGCAAAAAACTGATTTACTGATCATATTTGTTGATAGATTTAACAGATAATTAAAATTACCGGCTCAACTTCGACAGACACATTAAACCGGCACCATACCCATAGAAATGACAAAAAATCACTATCGACCTGCTGAAATCAAGTCGCAATAATACAGTAAACGATTCGATATCTGGAAGAAAACAGTGTGAGTCACGAACACAGAATCAATTCTAACCGCATAACCTTACAACTATACGGTTAGACTATTTTTCAGCCAACTTCCTTTCCGGCCATAACAAGGGTTGGTGGCGCTCCAAGATGCCTTCCCGCAAGAAGTACATTCCAGTAAAGCCACTCAAAACCGAGTTTTCCCTTCCAGTTCATCTTCGTCTCTTTCAGAAGAGTGAATGGGCCAAGTTTAGGCATCGGGAATTTTCCTGGCAGGGGCTCAATCTTGTAGTTAAAGTCTATAAGCGAAGAGCTGCCTTTGGAATAGACAATAAAACAGGTTGAGTGCCCGTCATAAATCTCTTCCGGCTTGACGCCATGAATTTCAGCCATGATATTGAAAACCACGACATCAGCTTCATAATGGGCAACAGATCCCGCCTTCGAGGTAGGAACATTGGTGGCATCGCCGATGACATAGACACTCTCGTGCTTGAGAGCCTTGAGAGTGTTCTGGTGAGTAGGCACATAGCCAATGCCATCGTCAAGACCCGACTTGCTGATCACCTCATCGCCAATAGTAGTGGGAACAATGACCAGGGTGTCATAGTTTATCCTGTCACCTTTTACAGACTCGATATACCGCTCTTTTCCATTCACCGAACTGAGTTCGAAACTCGTGCTTATCTTGATGTTTTTGCTTTTTGCCGACTCAGTAAAGACTGCCGAGGCCTTTGGTTTCGTGAACGCTCCAGCCAAAGGCGTAACCAGTTCAATCTCAGTCTTCTCCCTTATACCTTTATTACGGCAATACCAGTCCGCCAAAAAGACAAACTCAATAGGAGCCACAGGGCATTTAAAGGGAAGCTCTGCAATATTCATGACCAGTTTCCCGCCATTAAACTCTTTCAATCTCTGGCGAAGCTGTTCTGCGGCAGCTATCGTATAAAATGAGAACGCATTCTTCCCCCATGCATCCATGAGCCCGTCATTCTCTTCAGGAGCAATCTTGCATCCTGTGGCAATGATCAGAAAATCGTATGTAAACGTATGGTTTCTGGTCTTTACCTCCTTCTTGTCAGGAGTGACATGAGTTATCTCATCAATCACAAAATCCACACCGGGCAGAATGTACTTTTTCCTTGAGCGTGTAAGGGTTTTCGCCTTTTGAAGTCCAAACGGAACAAAGAGCATGCCGGGCTGATAGATATGCTGGTTGTCACGATCAATCACCGTGATCTCCCATTCCTCTGGCAAATGCCTCCTCAAATTATTGGCAACAATCGTCCCGCCAGTACCTGCACCTAATACGACTATCTTTTTAGACATTCTTGCCCCCTTATTTTAGAAATCAGTTGTAAAAAAAATTGAAGTAAAGAGAAAAAAACACCAAAGCAACGCACACATGCTGTTGCAGATGTTACGTATAGAACGGCACTTCAGTGAAGCACTATTCTGTTATTTAAGAAAGGCTTAGATGTCTCTTGGGTAACGGTCAATATATGCAGACCCTTTGCCGCACACGCTATCAGTCCTATAAGAAAACCATATAGCTATATAGCTTAACAATTGATAATATATAAAAAATCACGCTATAAAAACAAATGTTTTCTTCACCGAAAACCCTGATTAATTACAGTTTGAAAGAAATTCAACGCAGAGCTTTCACGCCCTATCACAGCCTGATGTCGCCCAACCAGTCGTTTGATATATCGAAGCTATCGAGCGCATTTCACGCGAAATGATGAGCATTGAGAGGCACTGATTCGGAAAACCAACACATGAACTGAACACGTTCCGGGAGTTCACAATCTTGTAGCACTCCCTTAACAATTCCTCAACAGAACGAATAGTACTTTGTGTGGCGCATGAAGATATGCGAAAGAGTTCCGGGATTTTCATGAACACATCACACAAACCAATCATATATTTCTTATGAGAAAAGTTGCAATGATAGTCGGTCTGGCTGCTGCCCTTGGGTTCAACAACGCACACGCCGTCGACCTGAACTGGAAAGGAGATATCCGATACCGTTACCAGTCTGACCTGACGGATTTCCCAACACTGAAGAATGAAAACAGTCGCGACCGGCATCGCGCCCGCGTGCGTCTCGGCGTCTATCCATGGATCAATGAAGAGCTTTCTGGCGGTGTTCAACTCTCAACCGGAAGTGCCAGCGAAACGACCTCGCGCAATGAAACCCTTAACGGCATCTTCCTTGCTGACGCTGTTTACCTGAATGAATACTTTATCAATTATCACCCTACCGCCCTCAACGGAAACGTCAATGTTGTCCTTGGCAAAAGAGCTGTTGCAAATTCGCTCATCGTTGTTAACGATCTCGTATGGGATAGCGATCTTACCTTTGAAGGTGCCACACTGCAGTACGGCAAAGATGAAGATGGAAAAGAAAAAGATTGTATCAATGCTGTTGTAGGATACTACGAACTGACTGAGTTCAATGGTATCCAGTCCAAACTCGCAACGCCAGCATCAGGCAGAGAACAGAATGCCTACCTTATTGCCGCCCAGGCAGCCTGCAGCGGTGAACTGAGTGATCTCAACTACAAACTCGGTGCGGGTTATTATAATTATGTAAACTTCAATTATCAGATTGCAGCTCCAAACAGCCCGGCACCTAACTATACCGGAAAAGATTTCAACATTGTCGAGATCTTCGGGAAAGTTGGCGGTCAGCTCACCGACACGCTTCCCTGGCAGATCAATGGTCAGTATGCGTTCAACACTGCTAAAAAATCCTCCAGCTATCCCGGTATCGACAACTCAAAAAGGAATAGTTACCTCGTCGAAGCCAAAATCGGTGATGCCAAACAGGTTGGGCAGTGGTCACTTAATGCTGACTATGTGAGAATCGAACGCGACGCCCTTACCGTTCTCACCGATTCAGACCGTAATATGGGAGCCGCCACTGACCTTAAAGGATTTAAAATCGGAGCGGCCTACCATCTGGTGCAGAATCTGACACTCGGCGTAAACTATTTCAATTTCAAAACAATTGATGACAAGACAACAGCTGCTGATGAGTCAGCTCCAACAAGGCATATTTTCATGGCAGATGCTGTTGTCAAGTTCTAAAAAACTGTGTGTGTGCTGTTCTTTCTTTGTGTCGTTGTATGGCTGGTTTGCAAGGCTTTACCTGCTTCCGAAGGGCAGCCTTGCTGAACCGGTTTATGCTCATCAAACTCTTGTATCGTTTTCATTTTATCAACTCAATCATGACAATCAACATGAAACTGTTCAAAAAAATACTTTTAAGTGCAACCGTCTTCGGCGTCATGGCGTCCGGAACAGCCCAGGCCGCCGGGAAAATTGTTATTGACGGTTCAACCACTGTGGGGCCAATCGCAAAAGCATTTGCTGACCACTATACCAAAACATCAGGCGTACAGGTTACCGTCAGCGAGTCGGGCTCGGGAAACGGTGCAAAAAGCCTGATCAATAAAACCTGCGACATCGCCACCATGTCGCGACCAATGAAAGACAATGAACTTGCGGCAGCAAAAAGCAAAGGCGTCAACCCTGTTGAGCACATCGTCGCTCTTGACGGCCTTTCCATCGTTGTACATCCGAGCAACCGCGTCAATGCACTTACAAAAGCACAGATCCGCGGCATTTACATGGGAAAGTACACCAACTGGAGCCAGGTTGGCGGACCTAATTCTGCGATCGTGATAATCCAGCGTGAATCGAACAGCGGTACTGCAGACTCTTTTAAAGAGCTGGTTATGGGCAAGGAGAACCCCATTTCCAAAAGAGCTGAAACCCAGTCAAGCAACGGTGCCATCAAGAGTCGAGTAGCATCTACACCTGCAGCAATCAGCTATATTGGCCTTGGCTTTGTTGATTCATCAGTCAAATCTGTATTGGTTGACGGTGTTGACGCCGACGTTAAAACAGTTAAAAACGGCACCTATCCTGTCCACCGCGCACTCTTCATGTACACCAACGGTCAGCCGACCGGAGCTGTCAAACAGTTCATCGATCTGCCAAAAACCGCTGACGGCAAACGCATCATCAGCGAGACCGGTTTTGTCAACTATTATTGATTGATTCCTTCCGGCATCAGCCTTGCGATCCTGTCGGAAGAGCCAAAACGAAAAAGCCCTCTCTCACTCCAGGAGGGCTTTTTCGTTTTCATCGATTTCAACTCAGGCTTTGAATTCCCCACTGTCAATCCATTCATTTTTCAGGAGCGCCCACCAATCAACAGCCAATCCTTTCAAGACATAGTCATAAGGTAACCATCCATACCCACCGTCACCCCATCCGCTTCCCCAGGAGTTTCTTATCAGTAAGGCGCCTTTGGTTTCAGCTGTCTTGGCATTGGTATTTCTGATCTTCATACTGTCATCATAACCGACAGCATCAATTGCATGGCCGCCAGCTATTTTTTCTCCACGAGTGGGATAGGGTATTTTTCCGGTTTTGGCCGCCTGTGATATCGAATTATAGACGGTAAAACCAAACATTGAGGGAATACCTGCTGATAAATTTGCCTTGATCTGTGTCAGTAATGCCTCCCTTGACGTTCCGGGCGGATCCAGACGATAGTAACTTATCGCCTGGAAGTTCTGGGCAAAGGCATAACAGAAAGCCGCCGGCTCTTTATCAAAATCAGCAACAACATAGGGAAGATATTCTTCCGGTGGCAACCCGAAAAGTACCAGCGCACCCATGGTTGAACGAAGAAATGCTCCTGTATCTCCTGTCCAGCGCAAAAGGTTCCTTGTCGCCTTGTAAAGAAAGAGCCTTGATGCATCAATATGTTTTCCAAATGCCCTTCTTTCAAAATACTCAACGATTCCTACGCCGGCATGTGCCGTACATGAACCAATTGATTCCTGGTCTTCGACAGGAGAACACCATGCTCGTAAATCGACAGAAGCGGGCAATGTGAGTTTCGCCGGTTTAGCAACTCCTGATTTTGCAAGCATAGCCTTTATGGAGTCTTTTTGTCCAAACTGCTTCATGCCAGGTGTAATTTGATTGTGATCTGCCGTGTAATCCCTGAAATCAGGATAATCCGGCAGCCATCCCATTCCCGATATTTCCAGAATTTGATCCATAGATCCTCCGTTGTTTTACATTTGATGTCTGATTAATTCTATCACTTCTGCCTTCATTGGTATCACTTCCATATCAAACGTTCTGATTTTTTGTGCATTGCTATGATGATGCCTGGGGGTTGGAAAGCTTCTTGCGTATCTGAATGACTACTATCGAAAGATTGAGAAAAAAGAGAAAAGGAACAAAAACAAAGTCCTCCCTTTAAAGAGTTATTGCTGTATCCGTTCTTTAAAATAACCGTATTATCTTGATATAAAACAACTTATAACCCACACTCAATCCGACGGTTACATCAATAAATCTCATGTTATCAAGTTTTCGTCCGGGATGATCAAAGCTCTCCCGACATTGTCCATTTATCAATTGTTTTGCCTACCTTATGGTCATTCGATTATTAATCAATTACCCAGGAATGAGACAAACCATCTTCCGAAAAATGCTCTCAGCGGCTGCAATCCTGCTGCTTCTTGCCGGAATGACAGCATGCCACCAGAACAGCGACAAGATTCGAAATGAACAGATTGTTGCCGGTATTTCCGCTGACTTCGACTATCTCAACCCCCTGCTCATTCAGCTCTCCATGTCGCGTGAGGTGTGCACGCTTCTCTACCCTTCGCTGGTCAAACCATTCTATGATGACAAAAAGGGTGAGATCACCTTTCTGCCCAATACCGCCAAAAGCTGGGAGTTCTCTGCTGATGGCAAAAAAACAACCTTCCACTTGCGCAGCGATGCGATATGGGAAGATGGGGAAAAAGTGACATCACATGATTTCAAATACTCTTATGCCTTATACAAACATCCAAAAATAGCAAGCTCCCGGCAGCATTACCTCAACGACCTGCTGCTTCTTCCTGATGGTACGGCTGATATCGAACGCGCTGTTGAAACTCCCGACGATTCAACGCTGGTGCTGCATTTCAGCAAACCGATGGCACAGGAAATTGTGCTCGACCATTTCAACGATCTGATGCCGGTAGCCCGGCATATCTTCAAGGCATATTCCCCGGATGAAATCCGCTCCAGGGCGACCGAAATACCGGTAGTAAGCGCAGGGCCCTTCAAGGTTAAACAATGGGCGCGCCAGGCAAAACTGGAGCTTGTCTCCAATCCCACTTCGCGCCTCCCCCGGCCTGCCACCATAAAAAACATGGTTTTTCTGGTGGTACCGGAATACACAACCCGCCTTGCCATGCTGAAATCAGCTCAAATCGATGTCATGATCTCAGCGGGCGGAATCAATCCGAAAGACATCAGGGAGCTTGCAAAAAGCTCGCCCTCGATTATCATCAAACCGGTAAAAAACCGTTTCTTTGACAGTATCGTCTGGCTGAACATAGACGGTGAAGCCTGGCGCAAAAGCGGCAAGGTGGTGCCTAATCCGCTGTTTGGCGACAAAGCAGTACGCCGGGCTCTTACGCTTGCCATAGACCGGCAGTCCATCATTGACGGCTTCATGGGACCGGAACATGCCACCATCGTCAACACCTCACTGTCACCTGCCTACCGGGAAATCAACGACACATCGCTTGACCCGTACCGTTATGACCCACAGAAAGCTTCAGCGCTGTTGCGCTCAGCCGGATGGTCGCCCGGCCCGGACGGTATCCTGCAGAAAAACGGCAGGAAATTTACCTTTGAACTTGCCGCCCCGGTCGGCAATCCCCGGCGCAACTATGCCGCGACCATTATCCAGCAGAACCTCCGCGAAATCGGTATCGATTGTCGCCTGAAGTTTGACGAAAGCCTTATTTTCAACAAAAACCAGAACGAGTACCGCTATGATGCCGCACTTTCAGGCATGGCTGCCGAAACACTGCCCTTCCAGCTTGTTATCTGGGGTTCTGACTTTGCCCGTCGGCCATTCAACTCAGCAGCTTTTCAAAACAAACAGCTTGACACCATTATTGCAGAACTGAGCAGCCCCCTTCCCAAAGTGCGCAGTGTTGCGCTCTGGAAAAGCTACCAGAAAATCCTGCACGAAGAGCAGCCGAGAAGCTTCCTCTATTACTACGATGAACTTGAAGGTGTCAGCAACCGCATCAAGAACACCAATATCAATCTTATCTCCACACTCTATAACGCCGGGGAATGGAGTGTACAATAAGCATCCGGTAAAAGGCCGTTCGGCACAGTTTGCCGCCAGTACCGATTTTTACTATATTCAACTACTTTTTTACAAAGCAGTTAAAGAATTTCCGCCATCATCTGTGAACTCATTGTTTTATGCCTCGTTACACACCTGAACAACTGGAACGAAGAAATGCATCAGTCTGGACAAAAGTACAGGGAATCCTTGCACCTATCCAGTTCGTCATGTTTCTTGCCGGCCTGACGGTCACCTGGCTCTACCAGACCCATAACGGAATCGACAACTTTGCATGGATCACCTTTTTTGTCACCCTGAAAACCCTCATGCTTGTCCTGATTTTTGTGACCGGCGGCTTTTTTGAACTTGAGGTTTTCGGCCAGTTTGCCTTTGCTCACGAATTCTTCTGGGAAGATTTCGGCAGCGCCATAGCAATGGTAGTACATCTCTCATACTTCATCCTCTTCTTCATGGGGCTTGATGAAGCTACCCTTATCTGGACTGCACTGCTCGCCTATCTGAGTTATCTCGTCAATGCCGCACAATTTGTCATCCGTCTGCTTCTTGAAAAGCACAATGAAAAAAAGCTCAAACAGCGTCAGGTCGTCTGAGCACTGACAAAGAAAGTACTATTATGAACGCAAAAGCCATTGTATTCACCGGTGTACGACAGATTGAGCTCAGTGATGTCTCCCTGAAGCCCCTCTCGTCAACTGATGTACTAGTTGAAACCTGGTGGTCGTCAATCAGCACCGGCACGGAAAAAATGGCCTGGAACGGACTGATTCCTTCCTGGCCATTCATCTTCCCCTTTATTCCCGGCTACGAAACCGTCGGAAAAATCATTCAGGCTGGTGATCATGTCAACCAGAGCCTGATAGGCAAGTTCGCCTATGTTGCCGGATCATTCGGTTATGAGGGAGTCAACGCAGCTTTTGGTGGAGCTTCCGAATATATCGTCTGCCCTGTCGAGAGTATCACTATACTTGACAATATCGAAAATCCAAAGTGCGGCATCGCCCTGCCTCTTGGCGCTACTGCCCTGCATATTGTGGATCTGGCGCAGGTTAAAAACAAGAAAGTACTGGTGCTTGGTCAGGGCGCAGTCGGCATTCTTGCAGCCGAACTGGCAAAGCTTATGGGAGCTAAACTGGTGGCAGCAACTGAACCAAACAAGAACAGGTTACAGTTGTCATCAGCCGATCTGAAGGTTGATCCGGAAACTGAAGATGTTTCTGCCGCCTTGGCCGGACATGAGTTCGATATTCTGATCGACAGCACCGGCATAATGAGCGCCATTGACACCGGCCTGCGCTTTCTGAAGTTTCAGGGAACCGTTATTTTTGGAGGTTATTACCAGCGAATAAACATCGACTACTCCCAGGCCTTTCAGAAAGAGTTATCGTTCATTGCCGCAAAACAGTGGGCCAAAGGCGATCTGGAGCGGGTAAGGGAGCTGATCGCTCAGCGGAAACTCAATGCTGAAAGGATATTCACCCACCAACATGCCGTTGATGAGTTTATCACGGAGGCCTACCAGAAGGCATTTACTGATCCGGACTGCATGAAAATGATTCTGCTCTGGAAAACCGGTACACAGCAGGATGAATCGAGATGCACTATCACCGGAGAACCATAAGCCGTAATTGATGACAGCAAGAACCATAGCGATATACGGCAAGGGCGGCATAGGCAAAAGCTTTACGACCACCAACCTCAGCGCCACCTTTGCCCTGATGAACCAGCGGGTTCTTCAGCTTGGCTGCGACCCCAAGCACGACTCAACTACCTCCCTTTTCGGAGGCATTCCTCTGCCCACGGTAACTGATGTTTTTGCTGAAAAAAACGCGCTGAACCAGCCGGTTTCCATCAGTGACATCGTCTTCCGCCGCGATATTGCTGGCTTTCCGCAACCCATATACGGTATAGAACTCGGTGGACCGCAAGTTGGCCGGGGATGCGGAGGGCGAGGCATCATCTCGGGTTTTGATGTGCTTGAAAAACTCGGAATTTTCAACTGGGATATCGACATCATCCTGATGGACTTTCTCGGTGACGTCGTCTGCGGAGGATTTGCCACACCGCTTGCCCGCTCGCTCAGCGAAGAGGTCATTCTGGTCACCAACAACGATCGTCAGTCCATCTTTACCGCCAACAACATCTGCCAGGCCAACAACTATTTCAGAACTATCGGCGGAGAGTCACGCCTTCTCGGTCTTATCATCAACCGTGATGACGGCAGCGGCGTAGCCGAACGATACGCCGAAGCGGCCGGCATCACGGTGCTCATGAAAGTGCCCTACAACGCCGACGCCCGCGACAAGGACGACAGCTTCGACTTCGCCATCCGCCTGCCTGAAATCAGGGAAAAATTCCAAAAACTTGCGCAGGATATTATTGACAACCGCATCACCCCCTGCGAAGCCGTCGGTCTCGACTTCATGGGCTTTGTCCGCCTTTTCGGTGAAGTCAGCAATGATGCACCGCAACCCGCAACTGCAGATGAGCTTTTCGGGCGAAAAGGAATCAATTCCGGCAATGAAACGATAGCGGAACAAAGTTCACTCGAAAGTGACGATCTGAAGATGGCGCAATGCATTGACAAGCTTCCTTCAGAAGAACAGGAGGTCTACCGGATGATGGAGCAGGAAAAGAAGGCTCTGAGTGAGGTGGCTGAACTGACTTGCAGGGAGGAATCAGCAGTACAGAATTTGCTTGCAAGTGCACGGAGAGAACTGGCGAGGCTTTTCTTCGAAAACTGACAATGGGATCAGGTTCGCGGGACTTCACTGATAGCGGACTGGCAACTTGCACTCTCAGGGCAGCAACCGTACAAAATTGAACCGCTGAGGTGAAAAATGAACCCACGAGTATTAACAGTCATGGTCATCATCCGGAATCAAACTCGACGACCTACAAAGAGTGCTCCGGCAAAAATACCATGACAATCTTCACATGCCCTACCTTTTTCTCAAGTCGGTTTACCTTTAGATCGGCCAGCGAATGCATAAAGAAAACCAGCCGTGTTTGCCAGAGTAGCTTGACGGGAAACTGGCACTTCCATCTACAGGCACTTACCTGCCTTGGGCGATACAATATTTTCAGTTAGTTTTTGCTGGGTGTAGTTTTTTCTGTTGCTGATCATATAATGGCAAATCGATGAAGAAGAATCATTCGGACGCTCCTGCAACAACCAATTTGGTTGAAAAAATCAGGCCTCTCATTGAATACTCCCACCAACTCGCACGAGAGGCGGAAAAGCTTTATACCCTGGAAGTTGCTGCGATCATAAAAGATCAGGAAAGCGACCCCGGGCGAATAGAACATTGCCTTGACGGAATTCTGGGTTTTTGCTTTGACGATAATATGCTGCTGTTATTCAAAAAGCTCTGCCGCCATTATTATACAATCGATCCGGTTGCGACAGGAGAATATGTTTACGCTTACAAGGATATGTGGAATAATGATGATTCAGGGCGTTGACAGGGTTTCTGATTAGCTGATTTCAATGAACTTGCTCCCGGGAACGTTGCAGATGGGGCAGGTGTCAGGAATACTGTTCTCGACGGTGTTACCGCATACAGGACAGATGTAGATCTTTCCAGCGGGCAGGTCTTTGCCGCCTTTTACGGCTTCAAGTGCTTTTGAGTAGAGTCCGTGATGGATCTCTTCTACAGCCAGCGCATTCTTGATGGAAAACTCGGCCGGTTTGTTGCCTTCCTGCTGTGCTTCAGCAAGATAGTCGGGATACATCCGGGTAAATTCAAATTCTTCGCCCTCGATGGCTTCCTGAAGATTTTCAGCAGTGCTTTTTATTCCCCCCATCACACGAAGGTGTGCAAGGGCGTGAACGGTTTCTGCTTCAGCCGCGGCGCGAAAAAGTTTTGCTACCTGTGGCATTCCTTCTTCTTCAGCTTTTTTGGCAAACGCAAGATATTTCCGGTTTGCCTGACTTTCTCCTGCGAAAGCGTTCTGCAGATTCTCGTTTGTTGCCATGGTGTGTTTCTCCCTTGATTTTTATGCCTCTCCTTGTTTTTTCAGGAGAGTATTGTTGATCAGACGTGCTCGATAGAGGTATGATTGGAAATTTCGGAATTGGTGGTACATAAATCAGCTGGCGAGAGATGGTGAACATTATCATTACCGGTCAGACGGGCAAAGTCACGGAGTTCTTCGGTGACGGCTTTAAAAAAGTTTGCGACACGGATGGCGGATTTATCGATGTCCAGACGGGCACTAAGGG
>JAAXWX010000052.1 GCA_013334755.1 Chlorobiaceae bacterium
GCTTCGGAAAGGGTTGAGGCCTGGGCAACACCACACGGGTTGGTGTGCTTGACAATGACCACGGTAGGCTCCTCACCCCGGAACTCCTCAATCAGGGAGACTGCTGCGGCAATATCAAGCATGTTATTGTAGGAAAGCTCCTTTCCATGCAGCTTCTCGAAAAAGTCTCCAAAGGAGCGTGTTCCGTTCTCATCGGTAAGGCGGTAAAGCCCTGCACTCTGGTGTGGATTCTCACCATATCGCATATCAAGTTCACGCTCAAGAGTGACGGTCATCTTTGTTGCCGCTCCAAACTGCTCGCCTCCGACAGCTCCAGACAGATAAGTGGCAATTGCACGGTCATAACGGGAAGTGAGTTCAAAAACCTTCAGCGCAAGGGTTAGGCGTGTCGCCCTTTTCGTTGCACCGTTATTCGCACGCATTTCTTCCAGAACAAGCGAATAGTCGGAACTGTCGGTGACCACCGTTACTGACTCGTTGTTTTTGGCTGCACTGCGGAGCATTGACGGGCCTCCGATATCAATATTTTCTATAGCATCCTCGAAAGTGACATCCGGTTTTGCCACGGTTGCCTCAAAAGGGTAAAGGTTTACAACAACAAGATCAATAAAACTGATCCCATTCTCCGTTGCCTGTTTGACATGGTCGGCATTCTCCCTGACAGCAAGCAGTCCACCATGAATTTTTGGATGCAGCGTCTTGACCCTGCCGTCCATGATCTCAGGAAATCCGGTAATGTTTGAAATTGATGCGGCAGCAATTCCGGCATCCTGAAGAGATTTCAGGGTTCCGCCCGTTGAAAAAATTTCGACACCGAGGCGCGAAAGCTCACGGCAGAAATCCACAATACCGGTTTTATCAGATACAGAGACCAGAGCCCGCTTGATGACAGGATCAGACATTTGCAGAAAGTTTATGTAGTTATCGTTTCAGTACTCTTCATGAAGGCGGAATTTAAGAAAAAATCCCCAATTCTCTGAAGCCGAGATGCAACATCAGAGAACCAGGCGGCAGACTTTACACCCTGAAAAACCGCAATTACCGTTCCCTTGCCATCGCAATAAAAACAAGCAGTCTGGTCATAGATTGCAGACAATCGAACGACAACCATCTAGATCATAAATCGCTGATGGAGACAGAGCGGGCAGTCCGGGAAATGATCTTCCGAATGGATTCCTCTTTCCGGCTGGAAGCATGAAGATGTCATTCCTTCTACAGTGCATCGGCAAGGTTAATCACTCCCCTCAATACGTCATCCCGCAGGATTCTCTGCGTTTTTTCAGGTTCTTCAAATATCGGGCTGTGCGCAGATTGCTCAAATGTGTAAAAGCCTTTCAAAGGCGCCTTCAATTTCTGAAAAAAAGCCTTTGCCTCCGTATAAGAACAGGTGTAATCGTAGATACCTTCAAAGAAATAGACTGGAAGCTCAAGCTCCGGTACCTGTATTGTCAGATCCGTACCGACCATTGAATCCCACAGGATGCTCACACCGGAACGGGATTTTCCAAGCCACATATTGATCTTTTCGCGTAATGTATACTCCCGGCTTTGCAAAGAGGGTAAAAATATTCCAGTGACTACCGACCTCATGTCACGTGTTGTACCAATACCAAGGCTGTGCATCGCCATGTCGCGCACGGCAAGATATCCGTCCGGTATGCCGTCCCTCATCGTGACGGGTACCGTGAGAAGTTTTCCAACCATTCTTCGGTTTCCGTTCTCATTGAACTGCTCAAGCATATAGTCATAGGCAAGTTTTTCAGATTTAAGCTGATTTGACATTTGAGCGACACCAATGTATGCAAAGTAAAATTCCGGAGCACGAGCAGCCGCATGGATGCCAATGAAGGTTCCCCCGGAATGCCCCATAAGGTATATCTTATCTTTATCAAAGCGTCGACGAAGGAAATTCGTCAACTCCAGCGTGTCAGATATCATCTGCTCAAGGGTAATCGACTCTGCAGGAATATCAGCGCTGCAGGAGATTCCTGAACCGCGCTGATCCCACCAAACTACGGTGAAATACTCTTCAAATCCGGGATGGTATTTTTTCGTAAGAAAATAGTCAGGCATACCGCCATGAAGGTAAAGCAGCACAGGATGCGCAGCATTCTTGCTTTTAATAAACATGCCCTGTTCAACGCCGTTGATGTTGAGATGGATTTTTTCAGAAATACTGCCTTCGAGCGTTTTTCCGTTTTCATCCAGAAAGGGCACCGGTTTTCCGGGACTGTATGCCAGCATCACGCACAAAACTATAAAAACGCAAAAAAGTAAAACGGCGGGTATAGTCCACATCATAATGATCACGATTGAAACAAATACGTTAACTGGAAAACGTTTTTTTTCTCATTTCATGAAAAGGCATACGGAATAAACTCAAGCAAAAAAAGGCTTTATAGTTTCTCCATTTCTGCCATTCAGCGCAATTGGTTCGGACGGATGACAGTTTATGCGTTCACCCCTTCATGCCATCGACCATCATTGGATCGTTACCGGATTCACAGATTCGGGTATCAGACTGCCCCCCCGACAGGAGGAATTGATGGCATACTGAAAGAAAAAAGCATTTGTAACTGAAGTACAAAGCAGCAATGAAAAAAAAAGAATTGATAATCCACAAAAAAATCTGTTCGTATTTGAAGCAAGCATATAGAAAAATACAGGTAAATAAATATATTAAAGCTGAATGATTTCAAGGTGAAACAGACTTGATCATTTCCCCCCAACCATATTCCGGTTGCCAACGGGTTGTGTTACTGGCACCGGAATCCTTCTGATAGCGTTGTACTATTTCTTTCTCAATACAAGTTTTCTGATTTATTGTTCATCAGTTCAAACTATAATATGGCGAAGTAAGCTTTAACGGTATTTCCGGCATGCTTCCATGCCAATGATAACAATCAAATCCATTCTTTAATAAATGTTGAGAACTTAAAGTTTATGCCCATTTTTGCTTTCATATTTTTTCCTTGGGAGCAAATACTGATATAAACTAAAGCAAATACCAGATATGTTGTTGTAAATATCGGGTATGGCAATATGTGCCCTATTCATAACACCAAAATAAATGGAGTTTAAGGTATGAACTGGTTTAAATGGAATGTTCTTAATATTGGGCTTTATTTGCAAAGAGTGTTTGGATTATTGAGAAAAAAAGCGACAACTGATGTGCATGAAATCGGCCAAGGCAAGGAAGAGATTATCAGGAAAGGTTCTCCCTTTGGCTTCGAGATGCATGTAGCAGACAGATACTACGAATTCTGGAATCAGGACTACAGCTCACTGGTAAAAATGAATATATATTTTATATGTATTCTTGTACTGGTACTCTCTGTTGTATTGAAAACTGTGTTTGAAATCAATTTTTTATATGATAATTACTTTGTGCTTGGAGCAATAATTCTCTCAATTGTCTTTTCAGGTCTGTTTTTATATGAAATGCTGGTCAGGAAAATTGAGGTACCTGTTAATGAGGACGATTATAAGACCGCCAAGGAATGGCTTCATTATATGTGTGAAAAGAGCAGAAGACCTATGCCGAAATGGTTGCTGGCTATAACATTTGTAGGTGTATTGATAGAGGCTGTCGCAATTATCATAGTCATCATATCCTGGTTCGCCAATACAACCAGAACTGTGGAGTTATATTTTGGCATGGCGCTTGGGACTGCAGTCGCGGCAACAATTGCAATGACCGTGCATCATGCGGGTGAGTCACTTTATAAAGAGCATCATCGAAAAGAAATGTGGTCAGCGATAGATCATGAAAGCAAAGATAACAATGATGCTGACAAGCGCCTTATCATCAAGGAGCTGAAAAAAATAAACCCTTCCATTACGTTCAAAAAGAATGGGTTTATCAGGACATACGGCCCACTAATCTGGGCTGTTATCATGATTCTCCTGTTATCTGTTTTTGCTTTTTTTTCGAGAGCAAATCTCAATAAAGGAATAATTAATAATCGTGTTAATCAGGAACAGGTAAAAGATTCTGATTTTTTTGACGCTTCATCATCAGAGATTATCAACCGGCAAGACAGTATTGATATCACCAATGCAAATGCAGCCGGGGAAACAGAAATAAACAGTATGTATGCCGCTCTTCTGGCTCTAATGGTAATATTTCTGATTATCAACTATATGGGCGGAGTAAGTGGATATAAGTACAGTTTTTATAATGATACAAGCGAAAAAAGTTATAAAACCATTAAAAACTATGATCGACAGCTGGCAAAAAAGAATAAAAAGAGCGAGGGAATCGCTGCAATGCAGAAGATAGTTGAAAGAAAGGCAAATCAACTCTTTTCTATTTATTATCCCTTGCTTATTAATGCCATATCGACCGAAGATATTCGCGACTCACTAAAAGTAGCATTAAATGAGCGGGCTGTATTCAGGATGAAATCATATATTGATAATCAGTAATAGCATATATTGCATATTTGGTTAAACGGGCATTTTTTATCTATGAAAAATAAAATAATTATTATCGGGATTTTGCTGCTCATCCCTTTCAGATTGTTTGCAAATCCATTCCCGAAAACCTCGTACGAGGTATTATATAAAAATAATATAAGAATTTACCCCTCAGAGGTGTTGTTTGTTTTTATAGATCAAAGCGTCCTCTATGATAATTCGATCAAAAACAAAGCATATCAGATGGTTGGTGAATGGATTGCCGATGGTCGAGCTGTCGAGGTCTATTCGTTTTCATCAGCTCAACCAGGTAGATATACGCTAAGAATAACCGGTGGCAGAGTCGATGATGCTCCGACAGAGCTGTTTATTGATAACTTGAAAAGAAGTGAGCGGGAATTATTTACGGTTATGCACTCAAGGCAGAGGGGCATTGCGAGAAGAGTAGTGTTGCATGCGATGTCTCAGGCCTTTAACGAGAGCAGGGATGAGATCTATCATACCGATATAGTAAGAACCGTAAAGGAGATGTCGGAATATATAAAACAATACCGTTCAGATGTAAAGAACGTCCTCATGGTTTCTGACATGCTTGAGAACTCGCAGATAACATCCTTTTATTATAAAAAAAGAATCAGATTGATCGACGTTGATAAAGAAATTATGAAGGTTTCAGGAAAAAATATGATTGGCGATTTTGGCAGAAACGTCAGAGTCTATATCCTGGGATTAGGGTTTTATAACAGAACTGCATGGAGACCGCAAAGTGAAAATTATCTTGATTCAGACAGAATCAATAACATCGCGAGCTTCTGGCATAAATATTTCATCAGCTCCGGATCTGCAGTGATAGAAATAGGTAAACCCATGATGTTCGGCAAGATTCATTGAAACCTTTTTCCTGAGAATGCCCAAGATGTCAGGCTAAATGGCCTTGCGAGCGTTCTCTATGATCCGGCTATCTTCATCCCATCGTTGAGTAAAGAATTTCCCCGTCAGAAACAAAACGGGCACAACATAAATCCACTCAAATCAAACCTGAAAAAAAGATGACACTTGCTGCAACCACAGTAATGTTTATATCCCTTAAATTCCTTTTCTAATGTGAGTAAGAACTCCTGTAAAAAACAACTCGGTAACAGCAAGTTAATAACCTTTTTTTTACCGGGCCCACTCCTGAGGCAATCTATATAGGTTAATTGTTCATAAACCGATAAGGCCTGTTCGCTTGCAATGATCGAACCTTACACTATTTAATATCGGAAAAACCTGCTTTACAGCTTTTCTTTCGTTTATTGAATAACACTTTTCTCTTGCCATACAGATAGACCAACGTCAACTGAATTTCTTCAAAAATAATTGGAGGGCTGGAATATGATGAAAGGACGAGTCGTTTTAGTGACTGGAGCAAGCCGTGGTATCGGTGCCGCAACCGCAAAACTTTTTGCTGCAAATGGCGCTTCAGTAGCGGTTAACTATTTCCGGAGCGAAGACGCGGCCCTTGCTGTTGTGGAGGAAATCACGAAGGCTTGCGGGAAGGCAATTGCCGTACGGGCCGACGTTCGTGACGAGGAACAGGTAAAGGCGATGATTACCGGCATCGAAACAAGTTTAGGCCCCGTCGATACGCTTGTCAGCAATGCCGCTATCGGTTTTCCGGTTAAACCGCTAACGGAGTTCTCCTGGCCGGAGTTCGAAGCAAAGCTTACCGGCGAACTCAAGTCAGCATTTTTCTGTTGTCAGGCGGTTCTGCCTAAAATGATCGAACGGAGGTCGGGGTGTATCATCGCGATATCAAGCACACTTTCCCGGCATGCATCACCGGGCTTCATTGCCCATTGCACAGCAAAATCCGGCCTTGACGCCTTTGTCCGTTCACTTGCAGAAGAGGTCGGGCCGGCAGGCATCCGTGTTAACGTCATCGCGCCCGGACTAACGCTTACCGATGCAACAGCATGGCTTCCCGAAGAGCAGAAAACAATGATAGCGAATATGACTCCGCTCCAGCGTGTCGCCACGCCTGAAGATATTGCTGGCGCTATTCTGGCTATGGCTTCCGACCACAGCCGCTTTGTGACAGGCTGCTATGTTCCGGTTTCAGGCGGATCGCTGATGCCATGAGGAGGCGTCACAGATATGTCGCATCTATACCTTGAAAAAACAGGCCAATGAAAGTCGGAATACTCGGTGCAACAGGTCAGGCCGGGCAACACATTGCCAAACGGCTGGTGTCCGAAAAAATCGGGGATGTGGTATTGCTGGGTCGGAATCAGGCAAAGCTCGAAATACTGCAGGATGCACTGCTGCCGGAAACTTCTTCGATTCCCGAAATCGCCGTGGTCGATGTGCATGACCAAAACGCACTTGAAAGGGTTTTTCGAACAATCGACTTTCTCATTATCGCACTCAGTTCGGTCGAACACCTCCCTGTTATCGTCCGTGCAGCTATACACACAAAAACAGACTGTCTGGATATTCTTCTGTGCAGCGAAGCCAAACGAAATTTTCTTAATGCTCAGCGGGAAGTCTTCGAAAAGCAGGGGCTGTGCTACATTTCCGACGGCGGTTATCATCCCGGCGTTCCTGCCGCTATGGCCCGATGGGCCGAGGAACTCTGCCCCGGCCTTCATTCCATCGATATTTATGGTTCCTTCGGCGTAAACTGGCGCGAAAGAAGCTTTTCGGCGGAAACGATAAGCGATTTTGCAAGCGAGCTAAAAAACATGGAGATGTCTGTGTTGAAGGAGGGGAAATGGATTTCAAGCTGGAAACATATGAAACGTTTTGATTTTGGAGACAGCCGCGGCGTTCAGGATTGCGCGGCGATGGGAATGGATGAAATGCAGCTTCTACCTAATGTTGTTCCCACCCTCAGAAACGCTGGATTCTATATTGCAGGTTTTGGCCGAATAATTGACTGGGGAATACTGCCCCTTTCACTTTTAGCTCTTAACCTGTTCCCTCCCGCAGCTAAACAAGTAGCGCGTTTCTTCGTCTGGGGTCTGAAGACTTTCGGGTCCAGTAAAGAATGGGCAGCACTTCATCTTAAAGGAGAGAGCGACAAGGGCTTAATCGATATTGTCGCATCGTATCCGGATTCGTACGATTTGACCGCCTTGCCGGTCATCGCATGCCTTGCGCAATATGCCGAAATTCCGAAAAGAGCCGGGCTCTGGCACCAGGCACTCTTCGTCGATCCTTCCTGGTTCTGGAAGGATCGACAAAGGATGGGAGTATCGGTTTCCTCCTGCATAAGCGCAAAAACAGAGAATATCCACCAGTAACCCTCTCAGGTCTTTGCTTCCGGCTCACTGAAGAGTATAGCGTAGCCCATTGCAATAAGGCCGATGTTGCGAAGAGCACTGCCCGCAATCTGAAAGATATCCGGGACCGGAAGAAGAGCAAGAAGGAGATTTAACAATAAACCGGAAACGAAAAGCAGCAGTGCCAACCTTGGAAGCCAACCAGCACCCAGCGCTGAAACGGTGAACATCAGGCCGCCACAAACCATGAGCACTCCGTGAACGGTATAGGTGACTCCGAGACCTGCCCAGAGTGCCTCGTAAGTAACCTTATGCTGTTCAAGAGCCAGAAGCGTCGTGTGGCTGAAATAGGTGAATGCCGCACCATAGAGAAGTGCACCGATGAGAGCGAACAAACCCGGCTCAGGATCTTTGTGGACCGCGTAGACGCCGAGCAGCAGCCAGGGCATGGGAAGAAACGCAATATAATTGAGCCAGAGCTGGCCTGACGAAAAGCCTCCCTGGTACCACTCAATAAGGTCCGACAGAGAATGCAGAAACGGGGCAATCACTGCCGACAAGCCAACAAGCACTCGTAAATTCATGTGTTACTCCGGTCTGATTCCGGCAAGCCTCATAATAAAAAGCATGAGTGAGCGGTCGTTTGCATTCAACCTCCCCTATCGCGTACTGATACGAATGATGATGAGAAGCAGTAATGACACCATCCCGCTCAGGTAAATCCAGCGAATATAGTCTCTCCGATTTGCTGTTCTCGAGTCAAGCAATCTCATCGTAGCGTATAAAATAAATCCGTCTGAGAGTAAAATGGGAAGCAGGTACAGTAACTCCAACCAGCCCAGCAAAAAAGGAATGAAGCTTGCCGCAACGACCAGCAGGAAAATAGCTCCGCTGATTTTCAATGCAGTTTGAGGACCAAGCACCAAAGCCAGTGAACGGGATCCTGCCTTACGATCACCCTCTATATCCATAGCATCAGCCGCAATCTCTTCTCCCAGATCGATCAGCATAACCCAGAGGAAGAAAAACCATACAATTATTTCAAATGGCTTGTTTACGGTAATGCCGCCAAGAATAAACGTCATCCCAACCGAAACGCAAACGATCAGATTTCCTATAAAACCGCTCTTTTTTAATCTCCAATTGTAAAGAGATCCCGCGATCCAAACCAGAAAAACGACAATGAACGCCTCCATGCTGATCATACAGGCAGTGACAAATCCGATTATCGTTACCACAACAAAGAGCACAATAACATCCCGCCCAGTAACAAGACCGGACGGTAGTGGCCTTTGCGGTGAATTGATTTTATCACTTTCTACATCGAAATAGTCGTTGAGAATCAGCGCGGCAGCAGAAATACAAAAAACGCTCAAAAACCCCAACACCATCTCTCTTGTCGAAGGGAGTCTGCCCAATGCCAGCAATTCGCCAAATATGACGCAGACTCCTGCGGTAAATGGCAGTTCAAAACGAAACAGGCTGAAGAGTCCCTGAATTTTTGTGCTACGCATAACTCCATCGGTTCATGACACTTTGCTTTGTTGATGCAGCGACTTGAAGTGCTTGACTGTTTGTGATAGTGGCTGGTTGAGAGGCAGGGACAAAGTTCGGAAACCCAAACATTCAACCATCAATTAAATGGTGCACACCAAGGCTCAAAATGATCCCGTTTTGACTTCTCCTGCGCGTTTGAAATTAGCGATAATTACGCCACTTGGAAAGGATTCAGATTTAACCAATGAATAGGAGGCAGGCATAGTACCATTATCAAACAAGCGCTTTCCCGTACCGAGTGTCACAGGAAATATTTTGAGCCAAAATTCGTCGATCAGATCATGCATTAATAACGTCTGGATGAGATTACTACTGCCATGCACTTGCAATTCAGGGCCATCTTGCTGTTTGAGCTTTGTAATTTCTTTTACAACGTCATCGTTTAAAATAACAGAAGTCCTCCACTCATGAGTTGTAAGTGTACGCGAAGCAACATACTTTATTGCTTTGTTGATACCAGCTCCTTCATTTTCATGATGTGGCCAATAAGCTGCAAATATCTCAAAAGTTTTTCTGCCTAATAATAAATCGAAGGGACGGCTCATTTGCTCAACCATTACTTTGCCTAAAGAATCATCAAAGAACGGAGCTGTCCACCCACCATACCTGAAATTGCCGCTTTCATCCTCTCCTGGACCTCCGGGGGCCTGCATAACGCCATCAAGTGAAATAAAAGTTAAAACAATGATTTTTCTCATATTCGACTCCTGATATGAAGAAACAAACGTTTGACGATTCTCCGCGCTCTTGAGGTCAAACGGAGTTTGGTTTATGGTTTTCCTCAATGGTCCGACAACCGTTGCGTCAAGTCCTCCATCTTTTCCATATAGAAGGATTTCGGATGTTTCCGTCGCTTTGTCTTGAAGCAAGCTCAATCCCTGATTGCCGGGTATATCCGTTAGTTACCAGTTAAATAACGGTGCCAAAGGATTAACTCGCAAAAGGAACCAATGAGTTTATTTAATAGTGTTAGTCACTCCGTTTATGTGTATGTATCGGTATGAAATGAAAAAGTGCAATCATGAGAACGCAATTATTTTTCCGGGGATCACTCTTAAGTTTAAGATCATTATGGCTACTAAAATAACTGAAAAAAAGACAGAAACGCCGCTCAATTCGGCATTTGAAAACGTTAAGTCCTTATTAAAAAAATTTTTAGGTAAGACTGTTGAAAATGAGGCCAAACCCCAATCAACAGGCATCGGATCCACAATAACCAAAAAATCCAGCGATCAACCGATTAAGTGGCCTCTGCCGGTAAAAAAATAAAGCTGCCGGATGAAGTGATCGTTTCATATAAGGGATTCTAAAAACAGCGTGGCCGTTGCCAGATTCATGGATGATAGCGGAGTGAAAACTTTTGATGCAATAATGCGGGGATCTCTTCATGCCTGACTGTCCACCCCTTTGTCCGGCCTTCCGAAATGGATTTGAAGCGATCACCGGTAAGCACCTCCTTTCCTGAGGGATTCTGCAGAACGACCATCAGCCACTGGACGAAAATCGAGTCCGGATGGGTCGAATTCAGATAGTTGGCAGGTTCAAAATCCACCCACTCCTGAGGGTAAAGGTTGAACTCGTAAAGTTTTTTCCATGCACCATCGGAAAATGAGTGCAAAAGATAATCCCCTTCCGGGCTCTTCGACAGTTTGAATGTGTCGAAATCCTGCCTGATTTCCCGTTCAAGCCAGTGCAGGTTGAGCGGTTCCCGTATGCCGTAACTGCCGAAACCCAGGTCGCAGAGCCATTGTTCGCCCTCTATTGTTGCCACAATCGCCATATGTGTCTTGGGACGTCGGACAGGATAGGTCATCGGGCGCGCGGCGACAAATTGATAAGGAATGCTCAACGCATTGAGAGCCATGGCGAACAATCCGTTCACTTCATAGCAATACCCCCCGCGGTTCCGTTCGACGATTTTGCGGTAAATCTCTTCCGGAACGAGTGAGACAACTTTCCCCTGCTGAACGTCGAGGTTTTCAAACGGCACCGAAAAGAGCTGGCAGCGCATCATGCATTTCAGCGTGGCAAAATCCGCCGAAGCGGCTCCTTGAAAGCCTGTTCTGTCGAAATATGCCTGAAGGTCAAAGTTTTGTGCTTTCATAACAAATAAAGTCAGAACTCAACAGGACGATTCTGTGATAGTTTGTATGTCCATAATACTGTTCGCTTTATGCCAGGCAGGTGCGGCAATGCGTTCATCCTGGCCCGCATTGGCAAGCCGTCAACCCTGTTTCAGGAAAGATACGATTTCTGCAAACGAACAGATGACAAATGATCGGCTTACACTGCAAAGCTCAACTATGGAATTGCTGCTGAAAAAAGATTCCATCATCATGACAGCATCATACATAGGTGAATAATTCACGGTGTGAAAGAATGCATGGAACAATGAACCTATAGGCAGGTCGTGCGGTTATAAAACGAGTAAATGGCCAGCT
>JAAXWX010000053.1 GCA_013334755.1 Chlorobiaceae bacterium
CAACGTAGAATCGCTCACTGAACCATGCGCCCAAATCACTGACCCTGGAATCCTTGTAGGGATTTGAGGGCGCACGTTCTACCGGAGGTTTATAGACGCCGCCTGTGGATGCCGCAGGTTTAGCTGTACCCGGAGCAGCGGGTTTAGCCGTGCCCGGAGCAGCCGGCTTGGCGGCAACTGGATCGGCGGGTTTAGGCTTGGCCGGAGCACTTCCTGCCATAGCGTTTTTATTGTTTTCAGCCATCTTTCCTGACTCCCTTGGTTTTCAAAAATTAAAGGTTAAGCTTTCGAAATAATGAGATTTTCCCCGTCAACCCTTACTTTAAACGGTGCCAAGGGCTTCGGCTGCGGGCCTGAAATGATTTCGCCGGTCTGCTGGTATTTTGCTCCATGACAGGGGCAGAAAATGAGGTTCTGGGCATTGTCCCAACCTACACTGCAGCCGAGATGCGTACAGACTGCACTGCATGCGGTGAGTTTTCCGTTATCGTTGATAACAATGACCTTGTCTTTGTTGAACTGAAAAATCTTGCCGGTATTTTCAGGAACTTCAGATGCCTTGCCGACAGTCAGTTCATTGACGCTCTTTACCTCTTTGAGAGGAGGTGGAATAAGATACCTGACAACCGGATACAGCGTTGATATGGCTACTGCCGCTCCAACACCACCAACAACTTTTCCAAGAAAACTGCGACGTTCAAAATCAACCTCTTTGATACCCTGATCCCGAGGCTTGCCACCGGAAACTGAACCGGCCGAAGAGAGTGACCCACCATCTCCAAGTCCTCCCATTCTTGACGGGCTCTTGAAATTACCTTGTTGTGCCATTACAACCTGTCTCCTTTTTTATATCTATTGTTATAAAATCAAAAGGCATTTGCCGCCTGTAGGCTAAAACAATACCGTCACTGCCGCCATTTTCCTTAATTCATGTAGGATAACAGCAACATTCAAGCATATACATTCAGGCGAACCCAAATAGAGAGTGAATTTATAATTTTTTCATCGATTATTCCAATCGAAAGAGCGCTTAAAACTGTTATAGATCCCGTACATGATTGACTGCTCCCCATCTCGCCAGATCCGGCTGCGGGTGAAAAAACGCATAAATCTTGATTCTAAACGCAGTGGATTGAGAAATTCCGATATCCCCGTGATTTCCTCAATGTGCTTGTCCCGAGTCTTCAGGGAGATTGAGGATGCAAAACGTAAATAGAAAGGCCCGGCATCGAGCACTGTGTCGTGATGTATTTTCAGGCTTGCATGCTCAAAATGCAGGTGAAGATCGCGACTGTGAAGGGGCGAAAAAAGGCCGCGCCTGAAATTGCTTTCATGAAACCTCACCGTATCATAAACGGTAAAGGCGTCACTCACGTTGTCGTGAAGAACCAGCAGAGAAAGGGGTTGATAGTCGTTGTTTTTAAAAAACACCACATAATAGATGATATCGAAGTGCGTGGAAAAAGCACGGCCCCAATACCAGCGAGAAATATATTCCTGCATGGGCACTGCACCGAGGTTATGGTCATGATACCCTTTCGCCTTGACTGGAATCGTACGAACGCTACCATCTGATTGTTCAGTAATTGCAATGGTGCCTTCTACATTGGCCCGTGGAACGCTCAAAAGCCATTGATGAAGGGGAACCTTGCCGTTATTATTCGTATCTTTTTTTTCATAAACGATCCTCCGGCACGATTTGAACAGAAAAGTTGCCTTGACCTCTTTGTGACGGGCAGGAAAGGAAAAATCAATATCAAGAGTATACTCGTCCCTCAGAGGGTCATGAATAAACCGGTTTTTTTCGAACCGGACACCAGTATCGGTAAGGTTGCTTTCAAAAAGCTCATTTCGCCCCTCCCGGATAAAGTTAATGATCTCTCGTCCGTTTTCATACAACTGGAAACTGAAACCCGAGTAATTGGAAGGAAAAGGTGCATCAGTAGTGCTCCGGTTTTTCCACTTTTCGTAATGGCTGGTGTAGTAAGGGGAAAAAGGAAAGCCGGAAAACCAGATAAGGACAAAAGAAAAACCATTCTCTTTGTCTTCAGCATCGAAATACCACCACTCGTATGCTCCCGGTTCCTGCATTTCGTGCCAGAGTTCCTGATCGAGCTTTGTGGTAATATTCATGCGGGCGGTTGGTGATATTCAAACACGAAAGCATTACTGGATGCCTTGCATGACATATGAAAGCCGGGTAATGTGGATCGAAGGAAAAATGGGGTGGACATGCATTTTGCAACCGTGGCAACATAAGAAAAGAGGCCGTTAAACCGGTGTGGACAGAGAGGGAATCGAACCCACGACACAAGGATTTTCAGTCCTTTGCTCTACCAACTGAGCTATCTGTCCGTTAAATGGCAAAATATAGGAATAAATCTCTCACATCAAAAAGAAAAAACAAAACTACGGAGCACACCATGGTGAACTCCGTAGTGCAGTTGCCTGGCTAAACCGGAAAACTGATGTTTTCAATCCCCTTGAGAATGCGTCGAAGCACAGTCTCTTTTCCAAGCACCTCGAGCATATGGTAAAGACTTGGCCCAAAACTCACTCCTGATGTCAGTATTCTTAAAGGATGAATGAGAACTGCGGCTTTCATCCCTTTTGGTAAAACAAATTCCTTGAGATGTGTTTCTATATTCTCAGCACTGAAAACTTCAAGGGAATACAGGATGTCAGTAAACTCACGAAGGAGTTCGTTGGTCTCGATCGTCCAGCGCTTTCTGACAGCCTCTTGATCGTATACTTCAGGCTCAAAATAGAAGTAGGAGGAAAATGTTACAAATTCATGCTCAAATCCAACGCGCTCACGCATAAGCTCAATAACTTTTTCAAGATAGGCGTCGCTGGTAATCATCTCCTCCGGCATCAATGACTTTTTTTGCTCCAGTTCAGCAAGAAGAATCGGTTTTATAACGTCGACAAGCTTCTCTGTCGGGCGGTTCTTGATATATTGTTTTTCAAGCCAGTTGAGCTTGTCGACATTGAATACCGCGCCTGCTTTGCCTACCCTTTCAAGCGAAAACTTGTCAATAAGCTGCTCCATGCTGTATACTTCCTGCTCACTGCCCTCGCCTTCATTCCAGCCAAGCATTGCGACAAAATTGACAATCGCATCACTGCTGTAACCCTTTCGGATATAATCCTCGACCGCAACATCACCCTGCCTTTTGCTGAGCTTGGAACGATCAGCATTGAGCAAAAGCGGCAGATGGGCAACTTTTGGAGGTTCCCAGCCGAAAAATTCGTAGAGAAGAAGATGCTTGGGCATGGAGGAGAGCCACTCCTCTCCTCTGATGATATGAGTGAACTCCATTAAATGGTCGTCAATAACACTGGCAAAATGATAGGTCGGGAAACCATCGGATTTCATCAAGACCTGATCATCAATAGTCGCTGAGTCAAATTCAACAGGACCTCTGATAATATCTTCAAACCAGACTGAAACGTAATCAGGCACTTTCATACGGATGACATACGGGCCGCCCTCATCCAGCTTTTTTCTGATGGCACTCGGAGGCATAGATCCGCCCATCTCTTCAGGAAGCCATTTTCTGTTGTATTTCGGTTGAAGGCCCTGTTTTATCTGAAGCTGCCGGTTTTCTTCAAGCTCCTCATGCGTTGCAAAACAGTAGTAGGCATGCTGATCATCAAGCAGTTGCTGACAATATTTTCCGTATATACCAAGCCTCTCAGACTGAATATAGGGGCCGAAATTTCCGCCTTTTTCAGGACTTTCATCCGCCACAATTCCTGCCCATTCAAGAGTCTTGATAAGATCTCTCTGCGCCCCCTCTACCTTTCGGCTTTGATCGGTATCTTCGATTCTGATAATGAAGTCACCATGCATTTTTTTTGCAAACAGGAAGTTATACAGTGCGGTTCTCAGTCCGCCTACATGTAAATATCCTGTTGGTGAAGGTGCAAACCTGGTTCTAACCCTTTGACCAACCATAATGAGCGTCGTACTGTTAATTATTGACAGGGAACTATAACAAGAGCTGTGAATTTATGAAAAAAACTCAAGGCTTTCAGTCACAAGATAAAAGATTAACCCGAAAGTCTTGAATACCGTCATAAAGGCTGCATCTTTTCAGTCCGGGAAACATTTAAAAAAAACTTTTTGTTTTCAATTGTAGTTTTACTTTTAATTACTTTAAATGTAGTAAGTTACATTTATTGTCATCACTGAACCTATTTTATGCCTGAAAAACCCTCGGAAAAGTCAGGAAAAGATGCCTCCCGTAATAAATTCAAACCGTTGAATGAGGAGGATCGTACCCCTGGCTGGTTTCAAAATAAAGACGAAAGTCCTCAGGGAAAATTTCCCCGGTTTATCCTTTTTCTGATGGTTGGACTTTTGATGCTTTTTATGTTTCAACGATTTTTTAGCAGCACCGACAGTCCTGAAATCACCTATAACGAATACAGATCCATTCTGTCGAAAGCCATCGTTACTGAAGTTACTGTGAAAACTTTTGAGGATAAATCAGCTATCCTGAACGGTAAACTGAACGCTCCGATCCCGCTTCAACTGATCAACAGAACAACTCTCCAGACAGATCGCTTTGCCGTCCGGATTCCGTCATTCAGTGTTGAGCAGGCAGACCTCCTGGCAGACAAGGGAATCCGGCTGAAAGTTGAAGAGGGCTCCAGTGGCCTGAACACTTTTTTAGTGCTTGTAGCCCCATGGATTATTTTCGGTCTTCTTTATTTTTTTCTTTTCAGACGAATGGGCGCACAAAATGGGGCCCAGGCAAAAAATATTTTCAGTTTCAGTAAAAGCCGAGCGAAGCTGATCAGCGAGTTTGATGTTAAGATAACCTTTAAGGATGTTGCTGGCGTTGATGAAGCGGTTGAAGAACTGCAAGAAACGGTAGAGTTTCTTACAAATCCTGAAAAATTCCAGAAAATAGGCGGAAAAATTCCAAAAGGAGTACTGTTGCTCGGCCCCCCTGGCACCGGTAAAACCCTGCTTGCCAAAGCAATTGCAGGAGAAGCCAAGGTACCGTTCTTTTCAATATCCGGCGCAGATTTCGTTGAAATGTTTGTTGGTGTCGGTGCGGCAAGGGTACGGGATCTGTTTGAGCAGGCAAAGAAAAATTCGCCATGTATTGTCTTTATTGATGAGATTGATGCTGTCGGGCGAAGTCGGGGTGCCGGCCTTGGAGGGGGGCACGATGAGAGAGAGCAGACCCTGAACCAGCTTCTTGTTGAAATGGATGGTTTTACAACAAATGAGAATGTTATCCTGATTGCTGCAACAAACCGGCCTGATGTACTCGACACCGCACTGCTGAGGCCAGGACGGTTTGACCGTCAGATAACCATCGACAAACCCGATATCCGCGGACGTGAGGCTATTTTAAAAATCCATACCAGAAACACACCTCTTGATGGAAGTGTCGATATCAATGTTCTGGCTAAAAGCTCACCGGGATTCTCCGGCGCCGATCTCGCAAATCTTGTCAATGAAGCGGCTCTTCTGGCCGCCCGAAATGAGCAGGAGCTTATTTCAGCAGAAAATTTTGAGCAAGCCCGTGACAAAATATTGATGGGGCCGGAAAGAAAAAGTATGTTTATTTCAGATGAACAGAAAAAGCTGACAGCCTATCACGAGGCCGGTCATGTGCTTGTATCAACCTATACCAAGGGCTCTGATCCAATCCATAAGGTTACCATCATTCCAAGGGGTCGGAGCCTCGGGCTTACCGCATACCTGCCACTTGAAGACCGCTATACCCATAACCGGGAGTACCTGCTGGCAATGATTACCTATGCACTGGGAGGCAGGGTGGCCGAAGAACTTACTTTTCATGAAACCAGCACGGGAGCTGCAAACGATATTGAAAAGGCAACCGATATTGCCCGTCGGATGGTGCGGCAATGGGGTATGAGTGAAAAACTCGGCCCGATCAACTATGGTGACAGCCATAAAGAGGTTTTTCTTGGAAAGGATTACTCCCATATTCGCGAGTACAGTGAGGAGACAGCCCTGCAGATTGATGTCGAGGTACGCAATATTATTATGGCCTGCATGGAAAATGCCAAACGCATTCTCATCGAGAAAAGCGACATTCTGCATCGACTTGCCGAAGTACTTATTGAAAAGGAATCACTCAACGCCATGGAGATAAAAGAGATCACAGATGCCGGGCAATCAGCTCCTGACCCCGCAGCAGCTTAAACATATCCAATAAAAAAATGCCTCTGCAATTTATTGGGTTGTTTTCTATCGGCATTGCGGCCGGTCTTCTGTCAGGAATGTTCGGTGTTGGAGGAGGCCTGATTATTGTACCTGCAATGGTATTGCTTTTCGGGATGACTCAGCAGACAGCCAATGCAACGTCACTTATCGCCCTTCTTCTCCCGGTTGGCCTTCTTGGAGTGATGGAGTATTATCGTTCCGGAAAAATTTCGATGGAGAACATCTGGTTTGGCCTTATCATTGCCGCTGGACTTTTTTTCGGGGCATATTTTGGCGCAAAAATAGCGACACAATTACCAAATGATATGCTTCGTAAAGCTTTTGCTGTTTTTATGGGAATTGTCGCTCTTTATCTGTGGTTTAAATAAATATATACTTCACAATAAACTAAACCATTCATCACCATGGGAAAAACAACGACAAAGGCTGATCTTGTCAATGTTATCGCTCACAGAACCGGCCTGACAAAAAACGAAACGGAATCCGTGGTTGACAGCCTGTTTGAAAGCATCATTGATTCACTGAAAACAGGAAAAAGAATTGAAATCAGGGGTTTTGGCTCATTCAATATCAGGCATAAAAATTTTCGCCAGGCAAGAAACCCGAGAACAGGCGAGAAGGTGACTGTTGAGCCTAAAAATGTACCGACTTTCAAAATTTCGAAGGAGTTCAAGATCGCGGTGAGTGAAAGCCTGAAGAACAGTAACGGCGAATAAGGCTCCCTGCTTTCGTTCCCCTGAATAATATGGCATGATGAATAACAATCATTACAGTTTGTTTCTTCATTGTGGAAAATCGCCTGCAGATAAATGAAATGATTGATTGGCCTGATACTGATCTCTTTTGATATATCCTGAAACACGGCAGGAAATATAGTGTCCTTTACCTGAAAAGATATTGTATGAGCCTTTTTCAGCTGCATTAAGGATAAGACTCCTTTGGTGTTGTCCCAATTCTGCGCAGAGATCTTCCCGATCACTGAAAACCAGATTGGTGCAGCTCTCCCTTTCCTGATACTAATCTTATGGTTATCACTCAGATTGGATAACAATGCTCAAAAAAAGAACTAAGAGCGCCGTTATAATGCAACAAACAAAATGTATTGTTCAAGCATACGCAGCAAAATCTGGTGGCCTTGCTGCAGCAACTCCATGGAGTCCGATTGATATCTTTACAGCATGATACTATCAGATGTATGGATAAAAAAAGGCAGGTTGCGATTATTAACAGAAGCTGCAGAGAAGGAGCCAACAGCATGAATGGTGACAAAAGAGAGGATTGCTGCTAAAAATAAACGGCAGCCAATGCTGCCGTTTCATGAGGTGCTGCCATAAAGATCGCTTTTTTTAACGCCTCATCATTCTCCTTCAAAATCGGTAAGAGAGTAGACACTGTATCCCTTTTCAAGAAGTTTTCGTTCACCTCCGATATCAGGAAGGTTCACAATAAAAGCCATCTCGGAAACAATCCCTCCAACCTTCTCAACCAATGCTGCAGCAGCAAGAGCAGTACCTCCGGTGGCAAGCAGATCATCAACAAGAAGAACCTTTTGACCTGCGACAAGTGCATCAACATGAATCTCGATCTTGTCACTTCCATACTCAAGCTGATATTCCTGAGAAACAACCTCTGCAGGCAGTTTTCCTGGTTTTCTGACAGGAACAAATCCTTTACCAAGCGTATAAGATAACGCACCACCGATAATAAATCCTCTTGCTTCGATACCAACAATGACGTCAAAATCCATCCCCTCCTGCAGATAGTGCTGCGTCAGGTTGTCAATAACCAGCCTGAAGCCTACAGGATCCTTTATAAGTGTAGTAATATCTCGAAAAAGAATCCCTTTTTTCGGATAGTCGGGAATCGAACGGATACGGGATTTAATGGGCATGGAGTGGAAGAATTTAGTTGATAAAAAGAGACCGGTGAACCTTTGGAAATCAAGATAGCACTCTCCCTTTTAAATTCAAATCCTCGTCCATAGAGTCGATCAAAACCGGCAATTCATTTCCTGAGAGGGTTTCCTGCTCTTGGCTGTCGGCACTTTCAACCAAAACTCTGAGATAGTTACGACTATAGCCGCTGCATTGCTGAATACCCGCCCTTGCAGGCCTTGATCCCTCAAAAAGCACCATACACTCTTTTCCGATAAAGCGTGACTTAAAACAGGCTTCATGTCTACTACCAAGCTTGACCAGCTCCTTATAGCGCCGGGCAATCTCATCTGACTTTACAGGCTTGCGCTCCTGGGTTTCTATCTGACGGGCAAGCAATGTGCCGGATCGGACAGAACAACTGAACACATGAAGATAGGCAAGGGGAAGTTGTTCAATAAAACGGTACATCTGAATAAAATCCTCTTCTGTTTCTCCAGGATAGCCCACCATCACATCAGCTCCGATGGTACACCCTGCAATACGATCAGCCGACTGCAACACTCTTTCGCGGTAAAGTGCCGTATCATAACGGCGGCGCATGGCCTTGAGAATAGTGTCTGCCCCGCTTTGCAGAGGAATATGAAAGTGCGGTACAACTTTTTTCGATCCTGCAACAAGCGAAATCAATTCTCTATCGACCATATCCGGCTCAATGGAACTGATTCGGATACGACTGACACTAACCTCTTCAAGCATGCGCAACAGATCACACAGTACCAAACCGCCGCAACGATAATCGCCTATGTTGACTCCGGTAAGCACAATTTCACGATATCCGGATAATGCCAATAAATGGGCCCGCTCAACAATCTTACCGGCAGGAATCGATCGCGATCTGCCTCTGACCAGTGGAATCACACAGTATGAGCATCCATAATCACAACCATCCTGTATTTTCAAAAACGCACGAGTTCTTTCCTTACTCACTTCGGCAGATAGTGAATATCCAGGGTAAACTGCATCAAATTTGTATTCCGGAGTAACCTTGACAAGAGGACGCGGTATCATTCCGAAAGTTATATCGCTATATGATTGTATATTAAATTTATCATTGCTGCCCAGGATTGCATCTATTCCATCTATTTCAGAGAGTGCCACAGGATTGAATTGTGAATAGCATCCTATAACAGCTATCCGGCTCTCAGGATTTTTTCTTATAATGCTCCTTATTTTCTGACGACATTTCTGTTCTGCCTGTTTCGTCAGTGCACAGGTATGAATAATAATAAGATCCGCTCCATCATCAATCGATGATAACTTCCACCCTTGTTTGCATAAATTATCAAGAATAGTAGATGTTTCAGAATAGTTCAGTTTACATCCAAGAGTTACAGCCGCAACGCTTTTTTTTGTATAATTTTTCATATTCCTGTCATTGTTCCATTGTCATACTCCGAAACAACTTATCTATATTTATCAACAAAAAAAGAAACCAAAAAAATGACTAAATAATATCATTTTGCAGAGCAAAAGATATTATTATATATTTCAATAATTAATATTAATGCTATTCAAACACAAATACAGAAAAAAAATGAATCCCATAAAAAGAGATGCTGGATCGCTTGACAAATATGACCTTTTTATTCAGCGCATTGATTACTTTCAATCACTTGTTGAAGAAAAAAAGAACCTGCAGGCAGAAATAAGCCGGATTGAAAAAGAGTTCCATGAAAAAATACGGCCATTAGAAGATGAACTTTCCACTATTATAAAAAAGCTTGAGACCAACCTTTCAAAACTTGAAGGATCTGCTCCTCTTCAGACGGGTAACCCTAAATTCGGACGCGGCCAGCTTGGAGCATCAATCAAAGAACTGCTCCGTTCAAATCCTGAAAAAAGCTTTAAACCACGAGATATTGCTGAAGCACTGAACACAAAAGGGACAACGGTCAGCCTATGGTTCAACAAATACGGCTTGAATGATCCTGAAATAGACCGCGTACCTGCAGGCAAAGAAGGCAAACGTTTTGTTTACAAAATCAAGTAAAATCTTTCAATCATTAAAGTTTCGCAAAAAAGCGCATCATGATGCGCTTTTTTGCTTTTACTCCAATCTTCCGGCATATCCCAAACTTCTTTTGTTCCGAAAAAAATTCATTGCCAATCCAACCATAATCATATTTCCTACCAGAGAAGAACCACCATAAGAGACAAACGGCAATGGAACACCAATAACCGGAATAATGCCAAGTGTCATGCCAACATTGATAATAACATGTATAAAAAGCAGAGAAACAAATCCTGTAAGTGTCAGCTCAACAAACTTGTTGTTTATTGAATAAATCGCCCGAATAATTCTGAGAATCAGTACCAGATAAAGCATGATCAAGAGCGATGCCCCAATAAAACCAAGCTCTTCCGCAATAACACAAAAAATAAAATCAGTCCACTGGGCAGGAATAAAACGCAGTTGAGTTTGTGTTCCCTCAAGAAAGCCTTTTCCGAAAACACCTCCTGAACTTATCGCTATTTTTGCCTGAAGAGCATTATATCCTGCTCCCTGAGGATCCGACATGGGATCAATAAACGTCTGAATCCTTTTTATCTGATGAGGCTTGAGAATTTCACTTGCAAAACGCTGTGTAAACAAACCCGCAGCAAGGCCTGATCCAATAACAAACAATTGATGAGGCTTGAATTTTTTATGCTGCACGAGCAAGGCTGTCATCAGAAGCAGAGAAAGAATAAAAATAAAATAAATATTGAAAAAACCCGATATCATGAGAATGACAGGAAATACAATCAGCATAAGTGTATAGATATTAAAACCAGCAAGTATCATCATGGACGCAATCAAAGGAAGAAAGGTAAGCATGGTGCCCATATCCGGCTGCAGCATGATGAGCAGAACGGGAAAGAAAGGAATTGCCAAAGCAATAAGCAGATGCTGTATTGAACTGATATCGGTTTCATCATCGGAAAGAAATCTTGCGAGCGCAAGAATGGTCGCCATCTTGGCTATTTCGGAAGGCTGAAAACTGAAAAAACCAATTCTCATCCAGCTTGTCTGTCCAGCTATTTTTTTGCCGAATATAAGCACAGCGACAAGAAGAAGAAGTCCGACAGCGTAAAATATATATGCATTATCCCTTATAAAACGGACATCATTATAGTAGACCAGTACCAAAGCAATAACACCAAAAACTGCCCATGCCAACTGGCGGTAAAAGAGTGATGTGTCACCGGTTCCATTGGTTGCACTGTAGATGGCCATCAGCCCGAACACGACAAGCCCTGTCATCGGAACCAGAAGCCAGGGGTCGAGTTTAGTTTGTTTTTCCATACGTGTATTTCGTTACGCCTTTTTCATTATCATGAGACTCTATAATTTAGTATAGTATCGTGTAAAACAGATTGAACCTTTCATAAAAAAGTTACATGGCATCCACATCTTTTTCCTGCGGTTTCGCGATTATAATCGGCCCGCCCAATGCAGGCAAGTCAACCCTGCTCAACGAGCTTCTCGACTATAAACTTTCTATTGTAACACCTAAACCGCAAACCACGAG
>JAAXWX010000095.1 GCA_013334755.1 Chlorobiaceae bacterium
GGTTTCGATGGTGGCACTGGGAGCCTTTTGTACAAAAGTGTCACCGGGCTGGCCATGAATGAAGGCATAAAGCACCAAATCGACCGCATCATCGATACTCATCATGAAACGAGTCATGTTTGGATCGGTAATTGTGATGGGCTTATTCTCCTGGATATGCTTGAGAAACAGTGGTATAACTGAACCCCTGCTTGCCATCACATTGCCATAGCGTGTCACATTAATCACTGTCCGACTGCCCGAGACTCTTGACTGGGCCACAGCAATTTTCTCCATCATAGCCTTTGAAATACCCATGGCATTGATCGGATAAACTGCCTTATCTGTGCTAAGCACCACAACCCGTTTAACACCTGCAGCAGTTGCCTGGGTCAGTACGTTGTGAGTGCCTATCGCATTTGTACGGAGAGCTTCGATGGGAAAAAACTCACAGGAAGGCACCTGTTTCAGTGCTGCTGCATGGAAGATAAAATCTGCCCCTTCCATAGCATCACGTACGCTATCTGCATTGCGTACATCCCCGATATAAAACTTCAGCTTGGAATTACCATACTCCTTGCGCATATCATCCTGCTTCTTCTCATCCCGGCTGAATACACGGATTTCATTTATACCTGTCTGCAGGAAGCGGCGGAGTACTGCATTCCCGAAAGTCCCTGTTCCTCCTGTAATGAGAAGTGTTTTACCTCTAAACATTGTAATCTCCAAGCATTTCGTTTAAATTAATTCGTTATTCTTCCCTATATTATTTTCAACTTTGCAGTCAGGAAAGAGAGTTATAAACAGTAACCAAAATTGAACATCAATACCTTTTTATTACATTTCGGAAATCATATCTATTATTTTTTTTGCTTGCACAACACAATTCTTTTCTTTTATTACCCAGTCTCTTGCAGCAGCACCAAAGCATGTTAGATATTCATGAGTACAACTACATACCTCTACAATCTTATTTGATAAAGCCTCAATACTATTGTCTTGCACATAATAGGTATAAGCATCATATTCATCCGGAATTCCATCAAGCTTATACGCAATAAGTGGTCTTCCAGATGAAAGATACTCCATATTTTTTGAAGGAAAAGAATATTTTGTAAACTCTTCATTATTTTGTCTTGGGTTTACAAGCACAGTTGCATTTTTCTGTATATCAATAATTTCATTTTTCATTAATTGACCTTTAAAAATAATTCTATCGTCAAACTTTACCATTTCAAATATTTTTTTCTCAGAATCACCCGCACCACATAAGACAAGCCTATAATTACTGTTATCTATAAGCATAAATGCTTTCAACAGGTTCAGTATCCCATATCGTTCATGCAATGTTCCGGTATAAACGATACTAATGATATCAGAATCAAATATATTGCCAGATACAGGCCTCTTCTCAATACTTTCTGACACTCCCTCTATTACAACTGTTTTTACGCTATTTATTCCCAAAGGAACAGCCATTTGCTTTGTTAATAAAACAAATCCATCAATATAATGAATGCAACTCATTATATGCCTAACACTCAGCATTTTCAACATTTTATATGTGACCCCCGCATTATTGGTAGTATTCATATACTCCGGCAAATCCGGCACTACAATAATAGTTATAATATCTGGAAAAGTAATTTTCACATATCGAAGCAAATCCGTGAAAACATTTGTCAGCGCGTATGCAATAATAATTTTAGGTTTATTATTTGTACTTAAAGCCCATTCTTTTAAATGCGGCCTTACTGATATAATTCGCGAAAAATGCTTGTATAATGATAAATTCAAAAAACCAACATTTATATCTTTTACATTACTATAATGATTAAAGTCATAATCAGGAATAATTAATTTTTTATATCTTTTAGGAAAAGATCCTATGTGTAAAGAATTAATAATTTTAACTGGACATTTCAAATTACAGTCTAATCCACGAACCAAGTTCCACTGCAGATTATTTGCAGCATTATCTATCAAACCAACAGAGTTATTTATAATTTCCGTCTTCGTTTCTTCAGGAAATAATCCACCTAAAAAAACAATATCACAATCAGTCTTATTCAATTTTTATTTTTATTAAAATTATACTCCCTGCTCTTAGATGGCCTAATAAAAATTAGGACCAAGAAAAAGCGTTAAACTGCACTTACATTATAACGCAACAAAATCCTGAAGTTTCTGGTACTCAATATTACTGTTGCGATTGAGTAGTCTCCGTGGTGATAAGAAGGTCATGGAGGCGAGAAAGGGATGACGAAAAACAACACGAAGAAGAGCAAGCCAATATGGCTGATTATAAAAAGCCAATATTAGTCGCAATCTGAATAAACGATAACGATCTATACTTGACTGCGATTGACAACGATACAAGGCATCAGCAAAAATACTTTTGAAGCATTGCTGTATTTGATCCTGATTATTTGTGTTAGTCAACTGACCGAATTCATGCGCAATTCGGTATACAGCCCCGTAATGATCTGCGAACGCTCCTTTGAACTTTTCGCTGATCCTCATCCATAAATCTCCATCTTCCCCATTGGAGTATAACTCATTAAATATGCCAGCAGTTACAATAACAGATCTCCGAAACAGAAATGTATTGGTATGAACGACATATGCTCCTGTTATTACAGGGTATCGAATGTCTCGCGCTGTAACACGGGCACGTGTCCACGGAGCAAATAATCGGCGGCCTGCCTGCTCCTTCATCTGCAACATGCGGGAAAAGACAAAGCCAAGCTCCTGACTGCTTTCCAGCACTTCGGCCATACGATTCAGGTGGTTGGGCAGGTAGAAGTCATCCGAATCAAGAAAGGCTAAATAGGGTTGTGTTGCAGCGACAATTCCCCTGTTCCTTGCTCCGGAAACACCTTGAGACTTACACTTATCGTCCTTCAGAACGACGCAAACCTGGGAGCCAAAGGAATGGGCTATCTCTAAAGATCGGTCCGTAGATCCGTCATCTGAAACAATGATTTCAAGCGATCCGTCATACTTCTGCTCCAAAACACTTCTGATCGCCTCTTCAAGAAAGGTTTCCCGGTTATA
>JAAXWX010000008.1:0-29198 GCA_013334755.1 Chlorobiaceae bacterium
TTTCTTTTTTTCGGTTTTCTTCTTTGCGGCTTCCTTTTTTTCTGTTGTTTTTGAAGAAACCTCAGTTGCTGCCGATGCTTTAGCTGCAGTTTCCGCAACAGAGACAATGCTTAAAGCTCCACTCATGACAAAAGCTGCCAAAAGGCTGGCAATAATTTTTTTAAAGTTCATATTTGCTTGATTTAAGGTTAACCATTTTGAAACAGCAAATTCACTTGCCGGTTATTTTCCTATTTCTGACGTACAGTTGGGACAACGGGTCGCCTTGAGGGGTACAACACTGAGACAATATGGGCACTCCTTGGTTGACGGGGTGGATGGAGGCGGCTTCACCTCCCGACGTAACGAATTGATTGCCTTGACAAGCAGAAAGACAGCAAATGCCATGATCAGAAAACTGATCACAGAATTAATGAACAGGCCATAATTGACCGTTACCGCACCGGCTGCAGTTGCATCAGCCAATGCAGCATACGGGCCTGCGGCCTTTGCTCCCTCTTTCAAAACGATATACAGGTTGGTAAAATCAACCCCTCCCAGCAGCAGCCCCAGTGGCGGCATCAGAACCTGGGAGACAAGGGTATTGACTATCGTGCCGAAAGCTCCGCCGATAATGATACCGACAGCCATATCGACAACATTGCCCTTCATGGCAAACTCTTTGAAATCTTTCAACATGATCAGTGTGTCTCGATAAAATTCAATGGAAAAATATCAGGGTAATAAAAGAAAGTAAGCTCCTAATGCCGGAAATGAACCCGTCCGTTACAACCAGAGCAGGTGCTCAGATAAACTTGCCGACAAAATCCGTCAATCCCGCCATTCCTCCGATATTGCCAGCAATATTTTCAAGCAGCGATCCATCGGGACTTGCCTTATCGACCATTTCCGGCAATGCATCAGCAATTGCTGTTTTGGCACTTTGTTCCGAAAGGCCAAGCTGCGATGCAAATGCCTGTATTTTGTCAGAGCCAAGCAATGCTGTCAGAGCATCGGGAGATACCGCCGCATTTGTGCCTTTACCAAGCCATGACGACACAATGTCACCAAGACCACCAGCCTGCATTTTCGAAAGCAGTTGCCCGAAATCAGGATTTCCCCCTGCACCTCCGAAAAGGTTGCCAAGTGCTGACGCAAGCTGATCCGTTCCAAGACCAGTGGTTGACTGATCGCTGTTCTGCTGGATAACCGAAGCTCCCAGTTGAAGAAGTTTTGTAAAGTCCATGGTTTCCTTACGTTTTAGGATTATGCTATTATCAAGCACCTGACAGTTTACAGAATTCTTACGCAAAGGCAAAAAAACAGCTGACTGGTGATGCCGTTTGGCAAAAGCCTTTCTTTATTGACAAGTCCTCAAAACATATACAATCATTCATTCATCTGCTGTTTCAATGGACAGTCAAAAGAGATGAACTCACTGCAATGAATGCAGGCCAATCATATTGCCTTCGGTATCCAAAGCCAGAGCAATAAAGCCGTATTCACCAATAGACATCTTCTCGCGGTAAATCTTACCGCCATATTTTGGAACTAAAGCTGCCTCGACAGCACAATCCGCGCAGGAGAAATAAACCATCGTGCTGTTCCCCCCTGAAGCCACTCCATCCATCTTCACTAAAGCGCCACTGGCGCCGACCTGATCCATTACCATGGGAAATCCCCACATTTCGATATTCGTATCCGGAGTGTTCAGTTTTTCAAGCTTGGCATGAAACACCGATTCGTAAAACGTTTTCGCTCGAGGCATATCCTGCACATAAATTTCAAACCAGATTACCGGATTGCTTGCCATTTTTTTCTCCTGTTAAATTCCGGAATAGTAATGCAACAATTATCTTTTCAATAACATGTCTGTAATTATTTTTTGTTCCCGACTTTCTACGAAAAAAAGAACCCCTTTCCAGTTAAAGCTGGGCTTCAGAGAAGATCATGAACCGGGATCCCCTTGCAGGACTGACCATGGACCTCCCCATGAGCGGGTATGTTGTATCAGACATTTTTCGCTGCCTGCCTTAGCCCATCGATATCTATTTTGATCATGGCGAGCATCGCGGTCATCACCCTCTGTGCCTTGGCCTCATCAGGATCAGCCAGCAGCTCAGGAAGGATTTTCGGTACAATCTGCCACGATAACCCGTATTTATCGGTAAGCCAGCCACATTGTACCATATGGCCTCCCTCCGACAGTTTTTCCCAGAACTCATCGACCTCTTCCTGGGTATCACAATTCACAACAAACGATATAGCAGGTGTAAACGTGAACTCCGGACCACCATTCAGCGCAACAAATTCCTGACCAGCAAGAATAAATCTTACGGTCATCACTGTACCCTTCGGCATGTGCCCTCCTTCACCGTATGGTACAACACCGGTAACCTTTGAATTTTTAAACACTGAAACATAAAACCGTGCCGCCTCTTCGGCCTGCGTGTCAAACCATAAAAACGAAGTAATCTTCTGCATCACTTGTTCCTCCCGAAAAATGAATGCCAAATTTCTTGCGTCATGTTCATCTTCAACCAAACCCTGAGAAGAGACCGAATGTTCCTGAAACAAGTGCCAATAACTTCGAATGGAAATTTGATGCCCGAATCCGACAACACCAGAACTCCAGCTTCTCGTCCCGATCAGCCAACGACCTGCAATCAATACCACTCCCTGACTTGCCTCATTTTTTGAGCAGAACCCCTGACTGTCGCATGAATCGGAACTGTTACAAGGCATCATGATGTTATTATCGATCATGCAGAAGTACCCGTGATGTCACTTGTTTGTATCGTAAAAACTGCGAAATGCTTACAGCTTGATCAATGAAAACCATACAGCCATGAAATACGTTGTTACAGGTTCACTGGGACATATAGGCAAACCACTTGCTGAAAAATTACTGGTTGCAGGACACTCTGTAACCATTGTAAGCAGCAGCACCGAAAAAAAAACGACAATTGAAGCATTGGGTGCAACAGCCGCCATCGGGAGCGTTGAAGATGTCGATTTTCTCACCCGTATCTATAAGGGCACCGATGCCGTCTATAGCATGGTGCCGCCGAGTTTCGTAGCAAGCAACTGGAAACAGTACATTGCCGGCATTGGCAATAATCATGCTGCGGCTATCCGCAGTTCAGGCGTAACCCGTGTGGTCAACCTGAGCAGCATTGGTGCGCATATGCCTGACGGATGCGGTCCGGTTAGCGGCTTGTTCTATGCCGAGAAGGCTTTGAACAGCCTTGACGGGGTGCATGTGCTGCACCTTCGTCCGGGATTTTTCTATACCAATTTTCTTTCAAGTATCGGCATGATCAAGGTTGCAGGGGTAATCGGCGGAAATTACGGAAAAGGCACAAAACTTGTTTTAGCTCATCCTGTCGATATTGCCCAAGCTGCTGCTGAAGCAATGCTTAACCTGTCATTCAACGGCAAAAGTATCCGCTATGTCGCAAGCGATGAAAAAACAACTGATGAAATAGCCACCATTCTTGGAAAAGCCATTGGAATACCAGGATTACCGTGGGTTGACCAGAGCGATGAGGCCACCTTGAGTGGCTTGCTTCAAGCCGGCATTCCTGAAGAAATCGCCCGAAATTATACTGAGATGGGGGCTGCCATGCGTAACGGCCAGATGGCATCCGACTACAACGAAATCCATCCGGCAATTGCCGGAAAAATAAGGTTTGAGGCATTCGGGCCCGTATTTGCAGCGGCGTTTGCTCAATCCTGAATAATGATGAAGTTCTCTGGAACGGCAGAGTCATGCACGCTCTGCCACTTTACAAAAATGTCAATACGATAAGTGAATACGGTAAACATTAAAATCAAGGTATATTCTGTATGAAAACCGGCTATACTTTAGCGGAATAGCTGTTTCGCTATGCAGAACCGGGTTATCCAATATTTTTTTATTTCACCTGTTGAGTTACGATCCCGAAATCGTTCAACACTGAAAACGCTTAAAGAAAAAATACTATGACCTTGCTGAACAAAGTCTTCGGACGCAAAGAGTCAGCGGCACCTGACATCAAAATCGGCGTTCAATACGGCGGTGGCATTATCTTTTATACCGATCAGACCGGACAACATGGTTTGATTGCCGCAAAATCTGACATGCCGGGATGCTCTGCCGCTATAGCTGCGTTACAAGGACTGTCGGAAGGATTATTCAACTGGGAAGATGCCGTGAAGTCATGTAAAAAATCGGAATCCAATGGTTACAGCGACTGGTTGCTGCCAAACAAGGAACAGTTGAACCTGCTCTACCTTCGTAAAGGCGCTGTAGGGGGTTTCACACATGCTTCTGCCATCTACTGGAGTTCTTCAAAGAGCACGGATGGTTACGCATGGATTAAGGATTTCAGCTCTTTCGGCTGTCAGAACTCCGAAAACAAGGAGTCCTACAATCGTGTTCGGGCAATACGGGTGTTTTAAAGACACTGCCATTATTTTGCTTTGAGATTTCACGACTTTTCGGGATGCACTCCGGGTGATCCAGCTCCGACCGCCTCGCCGTCAAACAGTTCACCAAAATCCTGCTAAATGCTCTTGGCTTCGATATCTGTAAGCCTCCCACTGTGATAGAGCGGCACATAATCCGATGTCAGCGACTTACCGCGGGTGTCTCCGGTCTGAATTCTGCTGGCAGTAATCGGATACTCCATCTGAACATTCAATCCCTTGACCACGCCCCAGCCGTTCGCAGTAGGCTTCGGGCCAATGAGTTCCGCTCTCGTTTCGGTAATAAAGTAACAATGGATTAAAAAAACCGCACTGCTCGAACGCGATTGCTGTTCGTCTTGAAGTTGCGGACCTGGAAACCAGCGCCGAACCCCTGTACCCAAACATGTCCTGCACTGTCCGCCGTCGAACTCCAGTAATAGTTGTAGGAAAACGGAAAACGCTCAAGAACATGTTTATGGAGATAGAGCAAATTCAACTGTTCCTTGCTTGGCAGTATCCAGTCGTGATAATCGCAGCTTACATAATTCCGGCATGCCGCTTGAGCATCGCTCCAGGTAAAAAAACCTTCGTGACAGCCTGAAGAGTGACCCTTTATATCTGACCGGGCGGCAATAAGACCGTGCTTTCGCGATGCATCAACATATACAACAACACCTCCACCACTCTCCTCACCGACAGTTACCGCTGAAGAGCACGCAGGAAGCGAAACCAGCCCCATAGATACCATCAGGAACAGTATGTACAGCCCGATATACGGTTTTTCTGCACGGCGTTTCATAATGGTGGGTATATAAACATACTGGCCAGTTTGTTTTATTTTCATCGTTCCCCCGTGAATACCTGATACAGAATGGATTTTTCAAGGCATCCAAAGCTGTGATATTTTCCGGTCGATCGATTTGAACCACTTGGTTTCTTCATAGAGAAAATCAAGCTTGTCAATAATGCGCTCCTGCTCTTTGATTCAAAGCATCTTGAAAAATTTGACTCATCATCAATATTATTTAAACATCTGCTCGAACAATGATTACGATCCTTTATATAGTGTTTATTGACAAGAGAATGCAAATTACCTTTCCCTTTGATTATGGATTTACCGTTTCATGGAAACCAGTTACAATATCTCCAGACTTACAGCAACCGGTCGAGCACCGCGATAATGCGGGCGGCAGCGGCTCCATCCCATTTTTCAGGGATTTTTGAGCGGCTGGCATCGTGGGCATGCTTGCCCGGATGGAGAATATCGTGGATTCGGCTCTTGATATCCTCCTCATCAATGCCGACGAGGACGTTGGTGCCGATTTCGATGGTTGCGGGGCGTGCGGTTGTCTCCATCATGGTGAGACAGGGGACATTCATGACAGTGGCTTCCGACTGCAGTTCTTCGGTATTGATGAGGAGCAGTGCAGCATCCCTGATCAAGGTGAGAAGCTCGGCAAGCCCCGGGTGAGCGATCATTTTCACCCCTTCAATGTCGGCAAAAGCCTTGTAGAGGCCTTGCTCCTGCAAATGCCTCTCAAGACCGGCAACCAGCGGCATGAGTATGGTTGTTTTGCCGGCCATCTCCTTCAGGAGCCTGAGCAGTATTTCAAGCTCCTCCTTGCTGGCTGAACGACCGGCCGGGTTGAGATGCACCATGGCATATTTTTTGGGCTTGAGACCAAGGTCGGCGGCAACCGTGTGGGTCGTGGCCAGCTCCATCAGGCCGACGAGGCTGTCGATGGAGAGGTTGCCGGCAAAAAAGACTTTTTCATCAGCAACTCCTTCGTTGATGAGGTTGTACTCGCCGCTGTGTTCACTGACAAAGTGGAAGTCGGCCATGGCGTCAATGACAACGCGATTGACTTCATCAGCGTCAGAGCGCTCGTTGCTCCGCAGGCCGGCATCAACTGCGGCAACAGGAAGTCCAAGCTTTGCTGCGGTAACGGCTGCGCCGAATGCGGCGTTGTCGCAACCGCAGACCAGAACAAGGTCAGGCTGTTCGCTGAGCATGATTTTTTCCATGGCGGTCAGTGCGGCAGCAAGCTGCTCAACTGCGGTGCCTTTCGGGAGAATGATGCTATGGTTTGCTTCGCCAATACCGAAGCTTGCGGCAAGATCAGCACTGATCGGTTCTGCACCTTCCGGAGCAGCAAGCATCACTACCGGCCGGTAGGCTCCCTTTTTTTTCAATGCTTTATAGAGCGGAGCAAGCAGAAGAGTGCCAGGCCTGCTGCTGGCGGCCAAAAGTAATTTTTTCACTGTCAAAACAAAGCTTTGTTACATTAGGGTAAAGCAATCTCCGGGATGCCACTTAATCTTTATCTGTCAACAATGCAAAGATTTTTTTCATGTACGTTCCTCTGTGCCACTGTTCTGCTGTTTCAGATGTTTCTGCTCCCTGTTCTGAACTATAATACACTCCGGGCGGAACAAAAGAAAATTATTCTCCAGAATGCCGATATCATCGAAGGCGGCGAGAGCGAAGCTGGCAGTTACCGGTCAGTCAGCGGCAACGTGGTATTTCAGCACGGTTCAATGACCCTGAAATGCGACAGCGCCATCGATTACGAGCGGGAAAACAAAGTTGTACTGAAGGGCAACATTGTCATAACCGACGCCGCCTTCGCCATCTATGGCGACAACGGCGTCTACTTTCCGGAAAAAGAGACAGGCGAATTACAGGGTAATGTCCGGGGGCGGATGCTCGACAACTCCCTGTTCGGCAAGTCACAGAGGGCTGTGGTCAACAAAGCGACCGGCCAGACATGGCTCTATGGTGAGGCTATTGCCTGGCATGAACAGCAGCAGATCAGCGGGGACACTATTCTGCTTCACTTCACAGAGTCCGGAGGCAGCAGAAAAGGGCTTAGAATTAATGAAATACAGGTGCACGGCAACGCTTTTTTAGCTTCTGCCGATACCCTTTCACGTTCACCGGTCGTCTATGACCAGTTCAGCGGAAAAAAAATGGTGATCCGGCTCAAGGAGGAATCGAAAATCGATGGCATTACCGCCTCAGGTCAGGCGGAACTCCTCTATCACCTCTACAATGAGAAGAGGCTGCCTTCGGGGATCAACTATTCGAGCGGGGATATGATCCGGATGTTTTTTACTGACGGCTCGCTGAATCGGGTACTGGTGACAGGCAACGTCGAAGGAAAGCAGTATCCCGAACGTTTCCGGAATGAGAGCAGCATCAATCTTGCAAAATTCGCCTGGAGAGAGCAGGAGAATCCGTTCAGACAGCAGAAAAGCCTCCCTTGAGTGGAAGGCTTTTCAATGAAAAAATCAGGATGCGATCCAGTACATAAGTTGCGCTATTTAGCAAGGGGACAGGTACTGCCGGAGCAGGCGCCGGTTGAGCAGGGACTTGGCGCGGCGGGTGCAGGTGCGGGCTTGCCGCTGCCGTAATCTGTTTTATAAAAACCGGATCCTTTCAGTACAAATCCGCCTTCGGCGCTGATAACCCGCTCAAAGTTCTCTGTATTACATTTCGGGCAGAGCGTCAGTGAGTCATCGCTCATTTTCTGGACTATTTCAAGCTCATTTCCGCAGTTGCTGCAACGATACTGATAGGTTGGCATCTCTATTTTTCTCCTTGATTAATCGCTTGCTGACAGTTATTGTTCTTCGTCAGTACTTTGTTAAAAAAGTCAGGGGGCCCCGGAAAGGCACCGTTTTCGTATATACTTATATTTCCCGGAAAATAAAACCTTATGCCGTGATCGTCAAAACCCGGGCCGTGATATTACGGGAAACAAAATTCCGCGACCAGTCCAAAATCTGTTCGATCTACACACGCGAGTTCGGCAAGATGTCGGTCATCATCAAGGGTGCGCGCAATCCGAAAAACAGGCTATCGGGACTCTTCAGCGCAGGCAATGTTGTCGATCTTGTACTCTATAAAAAAAGCAGCCGGGATATTCAACTGGTCAGTGATGGAAACCTTGTTTTAAGCCCAATGGTTCCCGCTCCGGATATGGAACGGTTTGCCATCCTCTACCGGATCATCGACTTTGTGCGTCATACTACAGAAAACGATGAAAAAAATCTGCCGCTCTTTACCCTGCTGGCAGGAACCCTTGAACAGCTCTACCATTCAGAAGGCAATTTTCCGCAACTCTATGCATGGTTCCTTTTGCGCTTTGTCTCCGTGCTTGGCTTTCAGCCTTCCCTTCAAAAGTGCGTCTTCAGCGGAGAGGAACTGATACCTGCCGTCGAGAGATTGAAGCTGACGGAGCTTTATTTTGTAATGAATCCCGGCGGACTTGCGCTGCCCGGAGCCGCAAGGGAGAGCCTGGCAAAAAAACAGCTTATCCCGGTGCGCCTCGCCATGCTGTTAAGCTCCCTTGCCGCAACCCGCCTTCCTGCCGGCGACTCCGTCAAGGCAGATCCCCTGGACATTGAAACGATCTGGAATCTGCTTCAGGAGTACTGTTCCCTCCATCTGGAACATGCGCGTGGACGCAAAAACCTTACCATCGTCTCTCAAATCCTCCTGAAATAGGTCCGCGGGCTTTTTTTGGGGTTTTATATCTTCTTGACTATTTCTATCTTGACAAAGAATTTTATTACTCTTTCAGCGTCTTGTTCAATCAATAAACAGCATTGTCCGACATGCCTCAACTCACCAAATCAGCTGAACTCTTTGAAAAAGCAAAGAAGTTTATTCCCGGCGGTGTGAACTCTCCGGTACGAGCATTCAAATCAGTTGGCGGAACTCCAGTTTACATGGCCAAGGGGTCGGGAGCATACCTGACCGACGTTGACGGCAACACCTACCTCGACTATGTCGGCTCGTGGGGCCCCTTCATTCTTGGCAGCATGCACCCGAGAATCACGGCGGCACTTGAGTATACCCTGAAAAATATCGGGACCAGCTTCGGCACACCGATTGAAATGGAGATCGAAATTGCCGAGCTCCTCTGCAAAATTGTCCCTTCGCTTGAAATGGTCCGCATGGTCAACAGCGGAACGGAAGCAACCATGTCGGCTGTCCGTCTTGCTCGAGGCTACACCGGCCGCGATAAAATCATCAAATTTGAGGGTTGCTACCACGGTCATGGCGACAGCTTCCTCATCAAGGCAGGTTCAGGCGCCCTGACGCTTGGCGCTCCCGACAGCCCCGGTGTTACCAAAGGCACCGCGCAGGATACCCTCAACGCGACCTACAACGATATCGATTCAGTAAAGCTTCTGGTTGGCGAAAACAAGGGGCAGATTGCCGCCATCATCATTGAGCCAGTTGCAGGCAACACCGGCGTTATCCCGGCCAAACCGGGCTTCCTTGCGGCACTTCGCGAACTGTGTGACCAGGAAGGCATTGTATTGATTTTTGATGAAGTGATGTGCGGTTTTCGCGTGGCACTTGGCGGTGCACAGAGCCTCTACGGCGTTACACCTGACCTGACAACCATGGGCAAAATTATCGGCGGCGGCCTTCCGGTGGGAGCATTCGGCGGCAAACGCCAGATCATGGAACGGGTTGCTCCGCTCGGCGATGTCTACCAGGCAGGGACCCTTTCAGGAAACCCGCTGGCGCTGACTGCCGGTCTTGAAACCCTGAAAATCCTTATTGAAGACAATCCTTATCCGGAACTCGAAAGAAAAGCAACAGTGCTGGAAGCGGGCTTCAGCGACAACCTGAAAAAACTCGGTCTGAACTATGTCCAGAACCGCGTCGGCTCGATGTCCTGCCTCTTCTTTACGGAGACACCGGTTATAGACTATTCGAGTGCAGTCACTGCCGATACAAAAAAGCACGGCAAATACTTCCACTCCATGCTCGACCAGGGAATCTACCTTGCCCCGTCGCAGTTTGAAGCGATGTTCATCAGCTCCATGCACTCCGACGAGGATCTTGAAAAAACCATCAAGGCAAACTATAACGCCCTTGTAGCATCAGGTAAATAATCTCTGGCTGTTTTATGAATGGGGGGGGAAACCCCCTCATTCCATAATTCCCACGCGAACCAGCTCCCTCGTCATCATAATCCGTCCTGACGCATCCCTGACCAGTTGCTGAATGACCGGCAGAAAACTGTCAATTTTCTCTGGTGCGTCGACAATCTCGACAACCATAGGCAGGTTTGTACCTAAATCCATGATTTTTGAGGTATTGATCTGCATGTCGTGGCCATAGGAGAGCACACCTTTGAGCACCGTTGCACCCGCAAGGCCAAACAACCTCGCTTCACGGACAATCTCTTCATAGAGCGGTCGATGACCGTACCGCACCTGTTCACCAACAAAGAGCCGCAGCAGTTCCAGATTCTGAAGTTCCATAATTCACCCCGTTATGTCCAGAGTTTTGCAAAAAACATTCCTGAATAGAGAGCAACAAACCCTCCTGCAATACTGCCGGCAAGATAGATGCCCGTATAAAAAAGCTGGCCCTCCTTGAGCAGTGCAGCGTTTTCAAACATATAGGCGGAAAAGGTGGTAAATCCACCGCAGAAACCCGTGACCAAAAAAAGCCGCGCTGCAGGGGAGACCATGGTTGTCGAAACTGCCAGTTCACTCAATAAGCCAATCAGAAAACTGCCCAGAATATTGACCGTTAAGGTGGCAAACGGAAAACCCGGTGCTAACGGAGAAAAAAGAAGAGTCACCATGTAGCGCGCCACGGAGCCGAGAAAGCCTCCCGCGCCGACAAGCATCAATGCTCCTGCATCTTTCATAACCTGGCTCTCCGGAAATTTGCTGCAGCAGACAACATCCGTTTAACGGTCATTCCCACCTGCTTGTGCATCCTCAATACGCTTGTGTGCACAGCACATTTCATCGAGGATCCCGAGCAGGGTATTGAAAATACCGATACAGACGATTGTCGGAGCCCACAATCCCACAAAAATGGCAATCAGCTCATGGTTTACCCCTGTCCCGAAGATAAAGAGGTAGATGGAGAGCAGTATTGAAAAGGTTGCTCCAATAAAGTAATAGTGCGGCTTCATACCGTGAGTTTGATTAAGTGAACCATCCCTTTTTAAAATGTAATAATAATAAGCCCAGTAAAAAATCGGCCTGCATCTGCATTATTCATCAGTCAGGCTCTCCTTCCTTACTCGATATCGATATGCACCTCGTTGCGACGTAAAAAAGGAATGGTCCAGGGGGGATCGTAGCTTGCTGCCCGTGGTTGAGAAAGTACCCTGTACCCTTTCTTCTGAAGCCACCCGGTCAGTTTCCCGGCATAGCTCCGGAGGTTGCTTTCTGAATGCAGACCAGAGTAAGAGATAACGCCCACCTTTTTACCCTCAACAGAACGAAGTGTTACTGCCGGATCAAGCGGTACGGGAAGCGTCTCAAGCCTGGAGCCTTCAGGCATCACAAATGCCATCACCCAGGCGCTTCCCCTCTTTTCCTGAAGCACCGGAGCGGTCATGGAGATTTTCTCACTTGCAGGCTCCTGAAGCACAGGGGCGGTCATCGACAGTTTCTGTTTCGAGCGGTTCTTGCCAAAAATATATCCGGCAAGGCGGCTGAATCCCGGTGCTCCTGTCTGCCCGTATGCCCCTTCAACAACCGTTTCAGCAACAATCATCTCTCCATATTGTCTGACCTCAATATCCCCCTCTTCCACAAGCACTTTGTATGGCGGCTCATTTGCTGTACGTTTTCCCAAAACAGAACAGCCGGCAAGCATAAGGCTTGTCATCAGCAACAGCGGTAATGCTCCCATCATATCCTCCCTTGATAGTGTTTATCCTTATAACCTCGATAGAGAAGGAAACAATCATAAGAGGGAAAAGGTTTGAAAATGGTCCGACTGTTATTTGAAGCAAATAATCCTGAGCATATACTATATTTTATCGAGCCCGAAACGGCTTCACCGGTAGATAGTTAACAAATGAAGAATCAAGGAGGGCTTTATCCATGAGCCTGGCACAAAAGAAACGGGTTGTTGCCATCGACTACGGAACAAAGCGCATCGGTGTAGCCAAGAGCGATCCACTCTGGCTCTTTGCCCAGCCGGTCGGCACCTTTGATCGGGCAGGCCTCTCCAGTACCCTCAATGCCATGTTGAAACAGGATGAGATTGCCCTGCTCATTGTCGGCTATCCGCTCAGTGAACGTGGCGAGAAAAACGCCATGACCGGAGTGATTGACAGTTTTATTGAAACACTGCATGAGGAATTTCCCCAACTGAGGATTGAAACCGTCGATGAGCATCATTCATCAAGAGATGCACGCAGCATATTGATTGCTTCAGGCACCTCAAGAAAAGAGAGGCAGCAGAAGGGACGACTCGATAGTGCGGCAGCATGTGTTCTGCTCAGCGAATATCTTGAAAGCCGGGAATGAGAGCGTTAAAGAGCTGCTCAGGAGCTGATTGAAAAACGAGAAGTTTTTCATTTAGCTTTTGGTAGAGGCTTCTTTATCTTTAAGCTTGTTTTCAGTGAGATAATTACACCAACGCACAACGTTTTCAGCAATTACTTTTATGACTACTTCAGCAATGCTTGATGTCTTCAAAACAACCGGAGCCCTGCTCGATGGTCATTTCAGGTTGACATCCGGCCGCCACAGCAATACTTATTTTCAGTGCGCAAAGGTGCTGCAGCACCCTGAACACCTGACGGCTGTCTGCAGCAGGATTACAGAGCATTTCGCCGGAAAGGGCGTCGAAACAGTCATCTCTCCGGCAATTGGCGGGATTGTGGTAGGAACGGAGGTCGGGCGACAGCTCGGAGTGAAAACAATTTTTGCTGAACGCAAGGAGGGCGCCATGACCATCCGCCGAGGATTCACTTTAGAGCCCAACGAGCGTGTACTGGTCATAGAGGACGTCATCACTACTGGCGGGTCAGTGGCTGAGGTGATTGAACTCATCAAGAGTGCCGGAGCATCGCTTGTAGGGGTCGGCTCGGTTGTAGATCGCAGTAACGGACGCGTGAAACTTGCTGACGACCATTTTTCTGTCCTTTCGATGGAGGTGATAAGCTTTACTCCTGAAGAGTGCCCTCTCTGCAAGGAGGGAGTACCAATCGATGCTCCCGGAAGCAGGGCAAACAAGCAAAACTAACCGCATGACTGTAGAGTCACCTATCAGGAGCATCTCATTTGTCGGCCTCGGGTTGATTGGAATGTCGCTTTTAAGGGCTATAAAGCGCTCGCCGCTCGCCATTGAGAGCAACATCCTGTTTCAGGGGTTCGACCCGAATTTTACCGACAGTGACCGCCAATGTGTTGAAAAGCTTGGTCTTGACCGGTTTACTGCTGACAAGAAAACTCTCTACAAAGCTGATCTGATTATCCTTTCAGCCCCGGTAGAGGTCAATATCGCTCTGCTTGATGAGATTAAGCAGCTGGCACCTCCAGCAACACTGGTAAGCGATGTGTCGAGCACAAAGTCGCTCATCGCCAAGAGAGCCCGCGAACTCGACCTTCCTTTTCTCGGTATGCACCCGATGGCCGGAAAAGAGCAGCAAGGCTACCATGAAAGCCATGAGGAGCTGTTGCGTGGCCGGCGCATTATCCTGTGTGACGACAACAATCTGCTTGCAGGCGACAAAGGGTCATTTGTCATTGATTTGCTCCATTCGGCAGGTTGCACTACGCTCACGATGACCCCGGACGAACATGACCGCATCATAGCAAAAATAAGCCATCTGCCACAGTTGCTTTCGACACTGCTGATGACCTACTGCGGGGATTCTATCAGTAAATCCGGACCTGGTTTCGCCACCCTTGCAAGGCTGGCTGGCAGCTCATGGGAGATTTGGCGTGATATTATCGCGACAAACAGTGATAACATAGCAGAGGAACTTGAATGCTTTTCCAAAGAACTTGCCCTGCTCTCGGACGAGATACGGCAACGTGACCTTGGACAGATTGAATCGCGCTTCAGTGAGGCCAATCGGCTCTACCAAACCCTTAAAGAGATGAACCGGTCATGAAATTCGCCATTGTTGTCAATGTTTCAAGACAAAACGCATTGGATCTTGCCCGAAAACTTGCCGGGTGGCTTGCGGAACGGAACGTCGGATATATCTTTGAAACCCTCTCGGCAGAAAAACTGCAAACCGACAATTCAGCTCCGATAGAAGAGCTCAGCAAATACTGTGACGCTTTTATCTCGCTGGGCGGTGACGGAACGCTGCTCTTCACCTCGCATTACGCTGCAACAAAGCCGGTCATCGGTGTCAATGTCGGCTACCTCGGTTTTCTTACAGAATTTACCCAGGCAGAAATGTTCACGGCAGTCGAACATGTCCTCAGCAACTCCTACACCATCCACACCCGTTCACAACTCGAAGCGACAGTCTCTATCGAGAACGAAATTCAGCATCTCCGGGCCCTGAATGATGTGGCCATCGAAAAAGGGGCTTACCCGCGCATTCCGACCTTCATCATAAAGCTCGACGGCGAGCTGCTCAGTTCGTACCGGGCTGACGGCATCATAATTGCCACTTCGACCGGATCAACCGCCTACTCCATGTCTGCCGGAGGTCCGATTATCGCGCCAAAATCAAGCGTCTTTGTGATCACACCGATATGCCCGCACATGCTGACCGTCCGGCCTATCGTTATCAGTGACGACAAGATTATTGAGGTGTCGGTCGATGCGCCTGACGGCTTTTTTCCGCTGAACTGCGATGGCAACCTGAGAAAAATGCTGCTTCCAAAAGAGATTATCACGGTTAAAAAATCAACCGAAGTGATCAATCTTGTAGCCAATGAAAACCGGGATTACTGTGAAATACTACGCACAAAACTGCTCTGGGGTCGCGAGCATAATTTCGGCCAGTAACGTGCCGACTATTTTTCTGAACGAATCCGCCAGAACATTTTCATGAGTAACAGTATCAGTTCCTACTCTCTTCACCACCTGCTCGGCATTCCTCTTGATACTCCCCTGGACATTGACGAGATGTGCAGAAGGCTTAAACCTGTTATCTATCCTGCTCCCGAGCTCTCGCCAAGACTGGTGCGCTTCTGCCAGGTACTTGCCGCTGAAATGCTCGCTCTGGGAATAACCGTTCTCGCGCATGAGGATGCTTCGCGCAATGACGGACGGTTCGCACCTGGTACTGTCATTTTTGCTCCGGGCTATTTTCCTGACAACCTGCTGGCGATCAACAGAGTTACGACCCTTTACAACAATATTATTGTCGGTATTTACGACGAACCTGCACCGCTCACTGCCGATTCCCTGCCCCAGCAGCGCCTCGATGCCATTGTCGGCAGACTTGCCCGCGATATGGTGCATATACTTATCTTTGTGACCGACCAGACATGGACTATCTGTACCATGAATGGGGGAGTTGTCACTTTCAACACTCCCATGCCTTCGCGGGAGGATGTCCGCAACACGCTGGTACCGAAACTCACCGCACAGGTTGTCCCGCCAAGAGCTGAAGAACTTGACATAAAACATGGCATGCTGCAGACCGGAACTCCGGAATTTGAGGCTGTTGCAAAAGATTTTCTGCAATGCAGCGCCTTGTGGAGCAGCAACGCCTGCCTGCTAACACATACCTCAACCGAAGGGCTTGAGTACCGCAGCGGTTTTTACAAGCGGATCGTTGCCCGCTATCTCGACCAGCGAAGCGGCATGAGTTATGGATTCTTTGCAAGCCAGCTACCGGTCGCCGTGCAGCCTGCCATCATTTCGGATGAATCAGGATCGATGCTTGATCATGAAGAGCAAAAACAGGGCCGGGTGAGTATCAGGGTACAGGGGCGCACCATGCTTGTACCTGTCCCGCAGGTACGAGTCATTACAACCAGGTCCGGATGCAGAAAAAATCATCTCGAGGCGAAAAATGATCTTGTGGAAATAGGACTGGTTCAAAGAATGGGCCGGGGCCGCGCCTACCTGAAGACTCCGACAGGATGCTCACCGGACACTGTTGCCAAGCCATCTTTCGACACCTTGACTATTCTTGCCCATGCTCTCGGCAATGCCTTGGCTGCAAGCATCCTGATGACAATCAGGCCGAAAGCCGAATTCCCGTTCCATCTGGCCCGTTTCGGAGCTTCGATGACGCACTGGCATGATTATCCCCAGAACGAACTGCTTCCAGAAGGCTACCATCTGCACGGAGAACAAAATCCTCCTGTTGCCTGCTCAACACCACAGTCGGCAGCATACAGCCTGCTTGGCAAAATCGCCGCGCTTGAAAACGCTCTCGAACAGGGAACGGCATACCGGGGAGATGTGCATGTTGAACCCTGTCATGGCACCAACATTGTCGGTATGCTTTCACTTGCAGAAACTGCAGGGCTCATGAACCCTGCCCACAGTCCGGAACTGATTCCGGATGAACAATAAGAGTTCATTCCTCCTCTTCAGCGTGCTCGATGTAGGGCCATTTACCCTGTTTGATAAGAATCATCTCGATCAGTTCCCTTACGCACCCTTTTCCACCTTCATAACCGGAAATATAACCAACCCGGTTTCTAAGATAATCAGCGCCGTCAATGGCGGTAGCAGGCAAGCCGACTTTTGAAAGCACCCCGACGTCGCCGATATCATCACCAATATAGGCGCAATCATCATCTGAAAGATTATGACGCTGACAGAAAGCTTCATAGGAATAGAGCAGATTTTCCCCATTGAGATAGAGATCTTCCACACCGAGCGCTTCAAGCAGGGGGCGGAACCCTTCCGCTTCTCTTTCAGACATGACAGCAATATGGACACCCTGTTTCAGAGCCTCCTTTATGGCGACAGCATCCCTGACCGAGATTGAACAAAGTTCTCCTCCGTTCGAGTCAAAGGTAATCCTGCTGCCGTTCAGTACGCCGTCAACCGGGAAAATAAGCGCTCGGACAGCTTTCAGCGCCAGATCTATTCTTGATGTTGGATCAGCTTGTGATGGCTGCATCCCGAAATATTGAAAACCTTCCAAGAGCGTATGATGTTTTAGAGTGAATGAAGAGCATGCACGCACCGGTATAGATGGAGCAGTTGTTTGACCATGATCCTGAAATCAGCCAGAGCTACCTGCGTGGTGGCATCAGAGAGTGCTTTTGACGGATCAGGATGAATCTCAAAAAAGAGGCCGTCCACACCGGCGGCAACCGCTGCCCGGGCAAGAGGCATCACGTACTGGCGCTCTCCGCCGGTAAACCCCTGGCCTGCTCCGGGAAGCTGAAGACTGTGCGTGGCGTCATAGAGTACAGGATAACCTGATTCAGCCATTTTTGCGAGCCCCCTGAAGTCGACAACAAGATTGTGATAACCGAAACTTGACCCCCTTTCGGTCAGCATGACCCGCCTGTTGCCCGTCTGGACAACCTTGGCAGCGGCAAGCACCATATCCTCAGGGGCCATAAACTGCCCTTTTTTGATATTGACCGCAAGGCCGCTCTCCCCGGCTGCAACCAGAAGTTCCGTCTGACGGCAGAGAAATGCCGGAATCTGCAGCACGTCAACATAACGGGCAGCAAGCGTAACATCCTTTGTTTCATGCACATCGGTAATCACCGGCATATCATAGGTCCGGCGAATCTCGGCAAGTACTTCAAGCGCCTCGATATCTCCAATGCCGGTGAAGGATGATCCGGAAGAGCGATTGGCTTTTCGGTAGGATCCTTTGAAAATAAAACGAACTCCCTCCTCGCGGCTGATACTCTGCAGCTCATCGGCCGTCTGTATCGCCATTGCCCGGCTTTCTATCACACATGGGCCCGCTATAAAAAGCGGGCTGCTGTCATCAGGAATTGTGAGTGCACCGATTGAGAACTTTTCCACCTGGTTATCCGTTAGATTTTTTAAGGTTCTGGTGTGTCCGATGATGATGTTTATGTTTCAGTCCTTAAATTTACAACAATATTTCTTATTCACACTCCGTAATCAAACGCGAAAAAGTATGAGTACCGCTGACACGAAACAACGGTTGGAAGAAATAGAAAAACAGCTTGCAAATCTCATTGAGGAGCAGACCCTCATCAAGGCCAAGTGGGAGAGCGAGAAAGAGCTGATACAGTCTTCACGTAGCCTGAAATCCCGGCTTGAAGAACTAAGAGTACAGGCCGAAGAATTTGAACGCCAGGGTGACTATGGAAAAGTCGCTGAAATCCGTTATGGAAAAACAGTGGCGATTGAGCGTGAACTTGAAGAAAACCGTCAGAAAATCGAAGAAAAAAAGATTTCAGGCGATCTCATCATGAAAGAGGAGATTGATGCTGAAGACATTGCCGATATCGTCTCGAAATGGACCGGCATTCCACTCAGCAAAATGCTGCAGTCAGACCGCCAGAAGCTTCTGCTGATCGAAGATGAGCTGCACAAACGGGTTATCGGACAGGAAGAGGCTGTAACGGCGGTCAGTGAAGCGGTCAAGCGGTCACGGGCAGGGATGGGTGACGACAAGCGGCCTATTGGCTCCTTTATCTTTCTCGGGCCAACCGGTGTTGGAAAAACCGAGCTTGCCCGAACTCTTGCCGACTATCTTTTTGATGACGAAGAGGCCATGATACGTATCGACATGAGCGAATACATGGAGGCACACACGGTCAGCAGGCTTGTTGGAGCCCCTCCGGGCTACGTCGGCTATGAGGAGGGCGGACAGCTCACGGAAGCGGTACGTCGCAAACCTTTTGCGGTGGTGCTGCTCGACGAAATCGAGAAGGCACATCCCGATGTCTTCAACATCCTCCTGCAGATTCTTGATGACGGCCGTCTGACCGACAGCAAGGGGCGAACGGTAAATTTCAAGAATACCATCATCATCATGACGAGCAACATCGGTGCTCAGCTTATCCAGTCTGAAATGGAAAAGATGGAGGGTATGAACCGGGACGCAATGCTTTCAAGCCTTCAGGAGAAACTTTTTCTGCTCCTGAAACAGAAGGTAAAACCGGAGTTTCTCAACCGCATTGATGAAGTTATCCTCTTTACGCCGCTGACCAGGGAAGATCTGAAAAAAATTGTTCTGATCCAGTTCAACTACATCAAGGCCACGGCAATGCGGCAGCGCATCAACCTCACGATTTCTGACGCGGCAATCCAGTGGTTTGCCAATGCAGGTTTCGATCCGGCCTTCGGGGCCAGACCACTCAAACGGGTGATGCAGCGAAAAATCACCAACCGTATTTCAGCGCTTATTCTTTCCGGTGAAATTGAGGAAGGGGCGACGGTTGACATTGATATGGCCGATGGTGAACTCACGATCATGAAAGCTGTCGCGTGAGGCATGACGAACGTTTGCATGTAACACTCGACAAGAATGTATGCGACTTTATAATCCATGAAAAAAACATCGCTGGCAGCGGCAACATTACTGTTTCTCTTTTTCTGTTCCATGCCAGCTTCAGGCACAACGCAACCGGACAGCATCTCCATTAAAATAGGCCAGATGCTCATGATCGGTTTCAGGGGTCTCAGCATTGCCGACGCTCCACAAATTGCCGCTGATATCAGGGAGCGCCATATCGGTGGAGTGGTTCTCTTTGATTACGACGTCCCTTCCCACTCCCCGTCAAGGAACATCAGCAGCCCGCAGCAACTTTCCCTTCTTACGCAGGAGCTGCAGGAGGCGACTCAGATCCCTCTCCTTATTGCCATAGACCAGGAGGGTGGAAAGGTAAACCGCCTCAAACCGGCCAGGGGATTTCCACCCAGCGTCTCGGCACAGCATCTTGGAATGCTCAACAATCCCGACAGCACCAGAGCCGCTGCCCTGCAATGCGCCCGAACGCTTAAAGCCATGCATATCGGCATGAATCTCGGGCCTGTAGCCGATCTCAACACCAATCCTGACAATCCGGTGATCGGCCGGCTGGGCAGGAGCTTTTCATCCGATCCGGCCGTTGTAATCAGCAATATCAAGGTGACGTGCAGCAGTTACCGCAACGAGGGCATCATTCCAACCCTGAAACATTTCCCCGGACACGGCAGTTCAACCACCGACACCCATCGTGATTTTACCGATATATCGGGAACATGGTCTGAAAATGAGCTGGAGCCATACCGCGCCCTGATTGCATCAGGCTATCATGACCCAATCATGACCGCACATGTCTTTAATGGGAAACTTGACCCGCTCTACCCGGCAACACTCTCGAAAGCAATTCTTGATGGAATGCTCCGGGGGAAACTCGGCTTCAAGGGAGTGATTGTGAGTGACGACATGCAGATGAAAGCCATTGCGGACCTTTACGGGCTTGAAACAGCCATCAGGCTGGCTATTGAGGCTGGTGTTGATATCCTGCTTTTTGGAAACAATACCACCTATGACCCGGACATTGCCTTAAAAGCAACAGAGATCATCCGTTCACTGCTCCAGAAAAAGATTATTACAGAAAAGCGCATCGACCGCGCATACCAAAGAATCATGGATCTCAAGGAACGCTATCTCTTCAAATGCAAATGAAAACCATCTACCTTGTCCGTCATGCCAAATCAGACTGGAAGAAATCACATGGGGCCGATTTTGACCGGACACTGAATGAACGAGGAATGAATGCCATTCCTGTCATGGCTGACCTGCTGAAAGAAAAAAAGGTATCTCCTGAGTTTGTCGTTTCAAGCCCTGCAAACAGAGCTCTCACTACAGCGGAACTCTTTTGCGACATCCTCGACTACCCGAAGGAAAAGATCCAGAAAAGGATTGAGATATACGAAGGTGGTGTGCTCAATCTGCTGAAAATAGTTCAGCAAATCACTGAAAACGTTTCAACAGCAATGCTTTTCGGACATAACCCGACATTGACGGAATTTTCAAGACTGCTTGCCGGAAGCTACATTGAAAGTCTTGCAACCTGTGGTGTTGTTCGTATTGATATGGATATCGACTCATGGAAAGACGCAAATCCTGATTCAGGCAAGCTGATCTGGTACGACTATCCAAAGCAGCATCAGTAAAACGTTAATCCTGCTCCTGCTTTGGCTCCCGCGTCATCAGATCAAGAATCGCCTGTTGAACAGGTTTGCGTTCAAAAAGCATCTCGTAGACTGCTTTTGTAATGGGCATATCAACCCCGATAGCTTTGCTCAGCTCAAAAACTGCCTTGCAGGTATGAACACCTTCAGCCACCATGTTCATATGACTGATAACCTCGTCAAGTGAACGACCCCTGCCAATCTCCTCGCCAACATAACGGTTCCGGCTGTGACGGCTTAAACAGGTGACAACCAGATCACCAATCCCTGCAAGACCGGAAATGGTGACAGAAATACCGCCAAGCCTGGTGCTGAGCCTTGATATTTCAGCAAGTCCACGGGTAATGATGGCAGCCTTGGCATTATCGCCAAATCCTATACCGTCAGAGATACCTGCTGCAATGGCGATAATATTTTTGACAGATCCGGCTATTTCAACTCCGACGATATCGGTATTGACATAAACACGAAACATACTGGTATGAAACACATCCTGGACTTTCTCGGCAGTTGTAAGCGACGGGGAGGATGCGACAACCGTTGTAGGCTGCTCCTTTGACACCTCTTCGGCATGGCTTGGACCGTACAGTGCTGTAATCCGGGATGGCTGCAGTCCTGGAAGCACTTCAAGGAGTACTTCCGACATCCGTTTTCCTGTTCCAATCTCGATGCCCTTGGCAACATTGACCAGAATTTTTCCATCCAGAGGAAGATCTCTGAATCCGATGAGCGTCTCCCGCAAAGCCTGGGAGGGCACGGCGGTAACAATCATCTCCGACCAGGAAACCAGTTCACGTAAATTGGGGACAATCTGCAGCGTCTCGGGAAAATGGACCCCCTTGAGATAGCGGCGGTTTTCACGTTCATCGTCAAGCAGTGCGGCAAATTCAGGCCGGTGTGCCCAAAGATGTACCTGATGCCCATTCCTTGCAAGAAGCACCGCCAGGGTGGTTCCCCAGCTTCCGGCTCCTAATACAGCAATATTCATCAGCGTGTCAGTGCCTCATTAATGCTTTCCAAACGTCACGCGGCTTTCGGTACCGGAAAGCAGCCTTCTGATATTGGCCCGGTGAGTGAAAAGAATTGCAAATGCAACAACAAGCCCGAAAATCATGAGGTGATAATCAAGGCTGTCATGAAAGAAGAGAGGCGAGCCGAAAAGCCCTATATAGTAGTCCAGACCGCTGCCGAGTTCAAAAATATATTTGCGGATGGCAATAATCAGCGGAAACGCGATTGCTGCAAGCATGGAAGCAACAGAAACATGCCGGGAAATATAGATAGTAAGAAGAAAAATTGCGACAACAATCAACATGCTTATCGGAGCTATCCCGATCAGCATACCGGCAGCGGTACTGACGCCCTTGCCTCCCTTGAAACCTGCAAAAAGAGTAAATACATGGCCGATAACAGCACTCATTCCGGCAAGCAGCCTCAAGGCCACCTCATTCATATCCGGAAAGTTCCCTATTGGGTGGTGCCGGAAAAAGGCAACAACCGAGACTGCGGCAACAACACCCTTGATAATGTCAATCAGGGTTACAATAAGGCCGGGTTTCCAGCCCAGTACCCTGAATGCATTGGTCCCTCCGGCATTGCCGCTGCCGAAATTCCGGATATCTATCCCTTTGAGCATTTTCCCCGCCATAAGGCTGGTAGGGATAGATCCGATGATATAGCTCACCGCCAAAATGGCTAATAAAGTCAGCATGAATCTTTGTTGATTATTGCTTTGTTATACTCCGGATACAACTCCAATAATGTAAGCATTTTCCTGTTGAGATTTCAAGGATGAGATTACTCGATCAACAGCATTTTTCTCAACAATCATCACCAGCCCGACTCCAAGATTAAACGTTCTCTGCATATCATCCTCAGGTACATGACCTGCCTTGCGGATAATATCGAAAATCAGCGGTTCAGGCCATGAATCCCATGCAACATCAAGTTTCAGACCTTCAGGCACGATACGCATGGTATTGCCCATCAGCCCCCCGCCAGTAATGTGCGACAGACCTTTGATATCCGGTGACCCAAAAAATGGTTCTATAACGGAAAGGTAAGAGCGATGAACTTTCAGGAGCTCCTCACCAACTGATCCCTCAAGTCCTGGAAATGTATCTTGCATCTTGCCTTCAAGTACTTTTCTTGCAAGCGAATAGCCATTGGTATGCAGGCCGTTTGAAGGAAGCCCGATCAGTACATCTCCCGCTTTGATCGCGGAACCGTTAATGATTTTTTCATGATCAACAACTCCGACAATAGAGCCCGCCAGGTCAAAATCCCTCTCCTGATAGAGGCCTGGCATCTCCGCGGTTTCACCGCCGATAAGCGCACAACCATTTTCACGACAGGCATTCACCATACCGGTCACGACTGCAGCAGCAACAACCGGCGTCAGTTTTCCGCAGGCATAATAATCAAGAAAGAAAAGGGGCTTTGCGCCGCAAACAAGAATATCGTTCACACAATGGTTGACAAGGCATGATCCGACGGTATCATAGCGGCCAAGCTCAATGGCGATTTTAAGTTTCGTACCAACACCATCAATGCTGCTGACCAGCACCGGCTTGTTATAGTTTGCAAAATCGGGCTGGAAAAAACCACCAAAAGCTCCGATATCAGTGATGACCCCCGGGGTAAATGTCTGGCGAACCTGGGGTTTGATCATACGGACAAACTCTTCACCTGCACTGATATCAACTCCGGCTTTTTTGTAATCCATGTGTTCAGTACCTCTTGTTTTATAGACGATTAATGCCGATATGCCTTACCGGCTCCCTGCCGGCGTTTCAAAAATACCCTCATTCTGCCAGCCGGAGAAAAACTCCCGGTGAAGATTGTTGACTGCGGTAACCACCTCGGGCTCTTCGACAACAAAACCAACATTTATCTCTGATGCTCCCTGGGAGATCATTCTGAGATTGACATTCTTCAATGCATTGAAAATTCTTCCGGCAACACCTCGGGACATGCGGAGATTATCGCCGACAACACTGATTGTTGCGACACCATGCTCAATATCAACCTCGCCAAGGCTTTGCAATTCCTGAATCAGCTCATCACTGAAACTTTTTTCGTCAACCGTCAGGGAAACCGAAACCTCGCTTGTCGCAATCATTTCGACAGATACACCATAACGGGCAAAAACATCAAACAATTCGTTCATAAAACCATGACGGCCGAACATGCGGTTTGAGCGTATGTTAATAATGCACTGCCCTTTTTTGACAGCAATGGATTTTACGAGCCCTTCATAACTCATGCCCGAAAGCCTTTCGGGATCATTGGTAATGATTGTCCCTTTGGCATCGGGATGCAATGAGTTCAGGACATAGACCGGAATATTTTTCAGAACTGCCGGAGCGATGGTATCAGGATGGAGCACCTTGGCGCCCAGATATGCAAGTTCTGCCGCTTCCGAAAAGGTCATCACCCTGATGCTCCTTGCTTCAGGAACCAGCCTCGGATCGCAGGTCATGACACCGTCAACATCTGTCCATATCTGAATTGATTCATCGTTAAGCCAGGAACCCAGAAGGGCAGCTGAAAAGTCGGAACCTCCCCTGCCAAGTGTGGTCGTCCGACCATCCTGTGTTGCACCGATATAGCCCTGTGTAACAACAGTTGTTCCAGCATCAAGAAGCGGCTGGATGATGGTGCGAACTCTCTCTTCGCACACATCCTGAAGCGGACGGGCAAAACCAAAATTTTCGTCAGTAATCATAACCGTGCGTATATCCACCCATTCTGCCTTATGCCCCAGCTCCTTCATAGCTGCCGCAAAAACAGTTGTAGAAAAGAGCTCACCGAAAGAACAGAACATGTCCCTCGAACGCCCGGTCAACTCACCCACAATATCAACGCCCTTTATCAGCATCTCAAGACGATCGGCAAGCTTTTCAATACTGGAGGCAAGTTCCTCCTTCAGCTCCGAGCCCTTGATAAGTTCATTGAGCAGATCAAGATGAAAGCTGCGCACCTCACCGGCAATCGCCATAGCCTCGTCAAGAGCGCTTCGTCCCGATGCATCGGCAATGTGCTCCAGTTTATTGGTAATCCCGCTGCAGGCGCTGAGCACCACAAGAGGGACCCCTTTCTGCTCTTCTCTCGCAACAATGGAGATCGCCTGTCGCATAGCCCTGGCTGTCCCCACGGAAGTTCCTCCGAATTTCATCACCGCCATATCTTCACTCGTATGATTATACTTTATACTATTATCTTGCTCTATATGTTTTTCAACCGTTATTTTTAACCGAGAGCCCGGTATTTGTCCCCTTTACAAAAAAAAGAACTTCGACTCTCATGCAGCAAAAATTCTACAGTAACACATCACAGCCATACTGGATCAAGCCATGCAGAACGGTAGTGCTGCTCTGCACCATAACCGGATTTATGCTCGTCATTGCCGGCTGCCAAAGCTCCCGCAGCAGCTCAGGATACCGCATGGAGAGCAAATATAGTTTAAAAAACAGAAAATTACATATCTCCTGCAGGCCCTACGGCACCGGCCCCGCAGTCACCTGCCCCCTACCGCTGAAGATAACGCAGCAATCGCTTGATCAGCTCTTTTCATCGATTGATGAAAACCTCGGCACCAGATATCGCTTCGGCGGAGCTTCCCCCGACGGGTTTGACTGTTCAGGTCTGGTGCTTTACCTCTTTCAGAAAAACTTCAGCATGATCCTTCCACGCACCGCCAGTGATCTTGCCGCACTTGGCAGTGTGATACCGAAAAACAGCCTGCGTCCTGGTGACCTTGTTTTTTTCAGTAACGAAGGCAGGAACATCGACCATGTCGGCATCTTTGTCGGACAGGAGAGCTTTGCCCATGCTGCAAGCAGCGGCGTCAAGTTCAATCGCCTCAACGAACGATACTATGACAACCGCTATGCCTTTTCTGCACGCCTGATCACGACAGAAGAACAGGCTGACTGAACGACCTCTTTATGCAGGTGATCTTCATTACGGAAGGAAAGCTTATATTGCGGGCTGCAACCTGACAACTATCTTAATCTGCCTGAGCCTTTTTTATGCCTCAACCCGGAACACACCACTTTATCGAACTGGCTATAGAAATAAGCCCTGAACTTCATGAACTCTGTATCGGCCTGCTTGCAGGTGAGGGCATAGAGTCCTTTCAGGAGGAGGATCACCAGCTCCTTGCCTATCTGCCTGAATCAGAATGGACAGATGAGAAGGAACAGAGCATCCGCTCTGTCCTGAAGGAACGGCTTGGAACTCTTCCGAACTACAAGGCATCCTTTATTGCTGACAGAAACTGGAATGCGGAATGGGAGGCAACCCTCCAGCCGATTGAAATCTCCGACAAGCTGCTGATTATCCAGAAAAGCAGTGACATCAAGCCGAAACCCGGCCAGATCGTCATTGAAATCAATCCGAAAATGTCATTCGGAACCGGCTATCACGCCACAACGCGCCTGATGCTGCGGCAGATGGAGCAGCTTGACCTCCGAGACAAAAAAATCATGGACATCGGAACCGGAACCGGCGTCCTTGCCATTGCCGCCCGCAAGTTCGGCAACAACCGGCCCATTCTTGCCTTCGACAACAACTCCTGGGCCGCCGAAAACGCTATCGAAAACATAGCTGAAAACCATGCTGACGAGATCCGGGTCGAACTCCTTGATGCCGAAGAGGATCTTATTGTAAACCTGAAAGAGGGATACGATCTGATTCTGGCCAACATCAACAAAAACGTCATTGACCGTATTCTGCCGGTCATCCGCAAATATGCCCCCCAGGCACCGGTACTGCTCTCAGGTATCCTTGTCTATGACAAACCCTGGCTGAACAAGCTGCTGAAACGGCTTGGCTACACCGTCGAGCAAATCATCTATGAAGATGAATGGCTTTCAAGCTTTATCAAACCTCTATGAAACGGGTTTCCTGCATTGATATCGGCACAAATACCGCCCTGCTGCTCATTGCTGACCTTGATCCTGCTGCATGCAGCATGCAACCGGTCTACCACAAACAGACCATTGTGCGGCTTGGAAAAAATGTGGATGCCGACAAAGAGATTGACCAGCAAGGGCTTCAGCGCCTCATCAACTGTATGACGGACTATCGCCAGCTCAGCGATGAACACGCATCTCAAACCATCATCGCCGCCGGTACCAGCGCCCTGAGAGACGCAAAAAACCGCACAGAGGTGATAGAAGCAATTGAGCATGCTGCAGGGATAACTATAGAGTGCATCTCCGGTAAAGAGGAGGCCGATCTCACCTTCGGCGGCGCAGTGGCCGGCATGACCAATATTCCCGAACTCTTCACCGTCATCGATATCGGCGGCGGCAGTACCGAGATCACCATGGGATCACCCGGCGCCGTCACGGAAAGCGTCAGCCTTGACATCGGTTCGGTAAGGCTCACCGAGCGCTTGTTCACCACACTCCCCCCGCCGCAGAATGAGTTTGATGCAGCCAAATCCTGCATTGACCAGCTTCTCACGGCAAACATCATCCCTTTTTTCGCCGCAAGAGAACACGTCTACGGCGTTGCCGGAACACTGACCACCATAGCACAGGTCAGCCAGGGACTGAAACAGTTCGATGCCCTGAAAGTGCACAATTACCCCCTCACATACGTGGAGGTGCACAACTTTCTCGAACTGCTCAAAAAAAGCAGCCTTGAGCAGATTATTGAGCTTGGCATCCCCGAAGGAAGGGCCGACGTCATCACCATGGGAACACTTATCCTGCACCAGTTCATGCGCCTGCTTGGCGTCGCGGAAATCCGTGTCAGCATCCAGGGGCTGCGTTTCGGTCTGGCACAGAGGGAGCTGCTTCGTCTCCAGGGAAACATCTGAGCGCGTAGATGCATAGCGGATGGCCCGCGGCATCTTTTGTAAAAAAGAGAAAAGCCCTCTCGCTCTCAAGCAGCCGGTATTTTTTCCGGAGCTCTTCGGCCGAAAGGGGAAAATCGCGCCGCTGAATGCTTGCACCTGTTATTGAGTTCTTCTGAAGAAATGTTCTGAAGCTTTTCGGCTTGTATGGAACACACTCAACCACGCGGAACGTCCTGCCGGGGAACGCCTCTATTTGCCAGTCTGCAGTGAGATAGTCAACGCTTTTGTTCACAAATTCCAGGCCAAAATCCTTCGCAAGCACCGGCGAAAGCCGCGCCTTGATAATGGCCGGATCAGGCTCATAGAGATACTCTTTCACCGCAGTTCCAACCACTCTCGGCGTATCACCATTCCCCCCGGCAACTTCAGTTATCTCCTCCGAATCGGCGTTCAGGCAGACCGCTTTTACCTGCACGGGCCCATCCGCAGGGAAGGAGCGCTCAAGCAGCAGCAGAATCTCCTTGCATTCACGGTCAACCGAAATCACAGCAATCGTCTGTAAGGCAGGCAACAACTTTTTAAGTCCGCTGATTTCGAGAGCCGGAGAGGCCTTGATGCAGACCCGCTGTGCATGACGGAGCAGCAGATCATGAGAAGTCACAACATCAGGACTTGCCGCCTGAAGCGCTATGGAACGACGCCCCTCTTCACGGCGTGCAGGATCGACAAATATCCAGTCAAAAAAATCATCGGGGTATCCCGCAAGCAAGCTGATACTGTCGCCATTCTTTACCTGAACATTTGCAATCCCGCTCACCTTCAGGTTATGCTCCACCACGGCACAAAGCAGCGGATCACGCTCACAGTAAACCACCTCCTGAAACACCCCAGCCAGAAACATCGCATCAACACCAAGCCCCCCGCTCAAATCTATTACCCTCTTGCTTGACATAAACGAGGCCTTGTATGCTGCGGTGCGCTCCCCGGAAGATTGCTCAAGCGCCAACGGCGTATAGAGCAGATTATGCTGTGAAAGTGTGGGGAGTTTTTTAACCGCCTTTTGGCGGCAGGCAAGCTGTTCAGCCATTGCCCGTACCGGCAAATCCCCGCGGCCATGAA
>JAAXWX010000008.1:29298-55539 GCA_013334755.1 Chlorobiaceae bacterium
ACTTATGTCGAGCGGGTGAAAGAGAAAGAAAGCATTAACGCTCACCCATTCAAAACATGCAATACCGTTTCAGGAGACTTCCTGACTAAATTGAGCAAGACGAGTGCCGGGCCTTGGGGCTTTCGGTCACCTCGTTCCCAATGTCTCAACGTGGCGACACTGATCCCGAATGCTGCCGCAAACTCTTCTTGAGTCAGCTCTGTTTTTTGCCGGATACTTTTCACGTTGACCGGTTCCGGGTGGAATTCCCTGACCTCTATTTTTTTCCCTTGTGAATATTCAATTGCCTCTTCAAGCCCCCTTTTTATACTTTCAAATGCGTTATCCATGTTTATCCTTATATGTTTCAACCAATATTTTAGTTAACCCTGCCAGTTGGTTCTGCTCTGCTTTTGTGAGATTCTCCTGCTCACTTTTACTGAATGCCGTTAAAAGAAATAGTGGAATTGCTGTATTGTGATAAAAATAAATAATTCGTGTACTGCCACTTTTTCCTTTGTTATCAGTTGCCCATCTCAGCTTCCGAACCCCTCCAGTACCCTGAATCAAAACTCCAGCCGTCGGATTGGTCGCCAAAAATGAAAGCAGAAGATCATGCTCCTCAACATTGAACAATTTTTCCGATTTACGGATAAATTCTGGCAGCTCGACAATAGTAATGTTCATACATCAATATAATCCATTGGATTATATTTTACAAAAAAGATTTTCATTGAACAGCTATACAGTCCTCAAGTCAACCCGTAAAAGGCGAAATCCGCCACGGCTTTTTCTTGGAGTGGGTGCCGCACATCACCCTGAACGGGATAAGGATTCAAAACCACCCTCAAAGCTGAAATCAACCTGGAGTTCTGAGCAACCTGCACAGTAACATCTCCCGCACCTTCGATAAACCCGAACCCGCAGGATCGGCGATGAAGTGATGAATGTATTAACGGTGGGGTAACCGGTGATCTCTACCAATAATGACCAAGTTGTCGTTGTAAGTTTACTTTTGCGCCTGAAAGTAAACTTAGCTTATTCTTAATTTACTTTCCGTAACAACAAGAGCCGCTCACACGAAGGATTCGGAGCAATACGTGTCAACAAGCTAACGGCAAAGAACCTCGCTTGCAGTTGAACCATCCAGCATCCTGTTTCAAAAACAGTGTCTACGGTGCGCCCCAACAAGAGAAACTCAAAGTGTTTTTTGATGTTACCCGTTTTGAGGAGTTTTCAATGAGTAAAAAAGCATCAACCACCTCAGCAACGATGAGATGAAAGTGTTCCGGGTGAGGTAAACGCTGCCGGTCAGTTAAAAAAAAATCAACCTGTAACTTGTAACACGGGCTTTATATCGGAAAGTTCTGGGCCGTATGAAAAATGGTGAGAATCGTCACGGTGTTCTGGCGAACCGTATAAACAACAAGGTAGGGACTATCGGAAAAAAGAAGTTAACCCGTGCCCGTCAGACGACCGGGTTTGCCGTTTTCCGGATATTTTGAGAGCTGTGCGGCAGTTTTTTTGATGATTGCAAGAATGATGTTCTTTGCTGCTGCTGGACTTTCATGGGCGACATAAACCTCAATCTCTTCAAGACGGTTTTTTGCTTTTTCAGTCCACTGTACCTGCAATTTTTTACTCCCAGAGTTTAATCATCTCTTCTTGCGATAGAACGTTCCCCTGCTCAAGATCAACCATACCTGCCTGAATGCTGGCAATCTGCCATTCATTCAAAGCGAGGTAATGGTTGATAGCCTCTTCGATAACAAAAGTTTTTGTTCTTCTGGTAGCTACAGCGAGTCGCTCAATCCGGCTCTTTGTACTGGCAGCAATTTTAAAGCTGACTTGACCTCGTGCTTCTTTTTTCTGTACTGATGATAACATTCATCCTCCTGACATTATTGTCATAAATAGTATTTCGATGTATTTCGACAAAACACGAAGACAACGCGGAGAAATCAGGATATTATTGGGAGAGCGCACCCCGGTAACAAAGCAACATGAGAGCATAACAACCCTTGGTTATGTTTCACTATGCCTCCGCTTCGGCGCAATGGGCCTCCACAAGCTTTCGGCGGAGCACTTTGCCTACGGTTGATTTCGGCAGTGCAGAGATAAATTCAACATGTTTGGGGACTTTGTAGGCTGCCAGGTCTTTACGGCAGTGCTCCCGGAGTTCATCGACGGTAAGCTGGTGACCGGGACGCAGGACAACCCACGCCTTGACCGCTTCGCCCTGATAGGGATCAGGCACTCCGGCCACACCGACTTCGAGCACTGCCGGGTGTACGGCTATGGCCTCTTCAACATCGCGGGGCCAGACCTGGAAGCCGCCGGGTTTGATGACATCTTTTTTGCGGTCGACAATAAAGAGGTAGCCATCCTCGTCGAGATAGCCGAGATCACCGGTATAGAGCCAGCCGTCACGCAAAACGAGCGCTGTTTCCATAGGGTTCTGCCAGTACTCGGTCATAAGCTGGGGTGCACGCATGATGATTTCCCCTATTTCAAGCTCACGAAGCGTCTCAAGGCCATGTTCCGGCTCAACAATCCGTATCTCCACATCGGTCACAGGAATACCTACTGATCCATGCTTGTAGGTGCCTAAAATCGGGGTAAAAACCGAGGCAAGCGCTGATTCGGTAAGGCTGTAGGCATCGATAATACGGCCTCCGGTCAGCTCTTCAAAACGCCTTTTGGTTTCAAGCATGAGTGGCGCTGCGCCTGAAACACTGAGTTTGAGCGATTTCAGCAGTGAACTGTCACTCTTGACTTTCGGATGGTTGATCAGCGCAGTAAAGAGAGTAGGTACACCGGGCAGCACCGCTGCCTTCAGGCCTTTAATGGTATGCAGCAAGTCTTCAAGATCGCGTGGATTTGGCACAAGGGCAACAGGAAAGCGATCAATCAATGCGGCTGTCAGAATCCCGACCTGAGCGTAGACGTGAAAGAGCGGCATATTGAGCAGGATAATATCTTTTCCTTTTTCAAGGATGACACTGAACCAGCTCGCGATCTGCATACCTGTCATTACCATCCCCTGGTGGGAAATGACCACGCATTTCGGGTTGCCGGTCGTCCCTCCGGAAAAGAGGAAAATGGCAGGATCGTCATGTTTTACGGCAACCGGCACGAATGTTCTGCCTGATTGGGCAGCAAGAAGATTGGTGAGCCAATGGTCTCCAAGGTGCAGTTTCACCCTGTGACCATCCTTTTTCTCTTTAACGAGCGTAAAAAGAAGCTTTTTGACCGGTGACAGGTGCTCCTTGATATTGGTTGCAATAACCCTTTTCAGACGCGAAACTGTCTGGACGGTCTTGATTTTTTCATAGAAAGGGGTCAAAACGATAGCCGTCTCAGCTCCGCATTCATTAAGGGCATGCTCAAGCTCATTAACGGTGTACAATGGATTCATAGGTACTGCAATAGCTCCGGCTTTCCATATTCCGAACTCACTGATCACCATCTGCGGTGAATTGGGCATGATGAGGGCAACACGGTCGCCCTTGCCTATACCAAGTGCAATAAGCGCACCGGCAAGCGCATCGCTTTGCAGATCAAGTTCACGGTATGAGAGTGATGTTCCCTTGAAGTGCATTGCGGAACACCCTGGCTGTTCCACCGCACTTTTCCGGAGAACATCGACCAGGGTCTGCTGAGGGTAGGGATGGAGTGTATGGGGAACCCCCTTGTCGTAATGGCGAATCCATGGTTTGACTTTCATAGTGTTTGTTGACGGTTAATACTTGCTCGACTCGACAAGGGAAATAGCGCATTTTGGTATAATACAAAACAAAAATTTACTGAAGAACATCAATAACCTCGCAAACGGCATTGGTCAATATCTTCAGTTCCTTGTTCCGCATAATGAATGGTGGCATGAGGTAGACCAGACGACCAAAGGGACGAATCCAGACTCCTTTATCGACGAACTGTTTCTGAATAACGGCCATATCAATCGGCTTCCGGAGTTCGACTACCCCTATCGCGCCAAGTACACGAACATCGGCCACACAGCTTGATGCCCTGCAGGGTTCAAGCCCTTGACGCAGTCCGTCTGCAATATGCAGTACCGCTGCCTGCCAGTCATAACTGCAGAGAAGTCTTATACTTGCTGATGCGACCGCACAGGCAAGAGGATTTGCCATAAAGGTCGGGCCATGCATGAAAAATCCGGGATTGCCTGAACAGATTGTATCGGCAACCTTCTCTGTTGTAAGAGTTGCGGCAAGGGTCATATAGCCGCCTGTCAGCGCTTTGCCGACACACATGATGTCCGGCACAATAGCGGCATGCTCCAGCGCGAACATTTTTCCCGTGCGGCCGAAGCCGGTGGCTATTTCGTCGAGAATGAGAAGAACATTGTAGCGGTCACAGAGCTCCCTCAGGTGTGAGAGGTAGTAAGGGGAATAAAAACGCATTCCTCCCGCTCCCTGAACAACTGGTTCAATTATCACCGCGGCAATCTCCCCGTGATGACGTTCAAGCTTCAGGTGGAGATCGGTCATATCCTCTAAAGTGCACGGTTCATTAAACCGGCAAGCAGGAGCTTCGGCAAAGTACTGTTCCGGCATCACCCCTTTGAAGAGGGAGTGCATACCAGTAACCGGATCACAGACCGACATGGCTGCAAAAGTGTCACCGTGGTAACCGGAACGGACGGTCAGCAGCCTGTTTTTCCGGGTTTCACCGAGAGCCGCCCAGTACTGAAAAGCCATCTTGATGGCCACTTCAACCGCAACTGAACCAGAGTCGCTGAAAAAAACCTTCTGCAGTGGCTGCGGGGTCAATGCTGTCAACTGTTTTGCAAGAGTTACTGCCGGCTCATGAGTAAGACCTCCGAACATGACATGGCTCATCCGCTGAAGCTGAATAAACAGCGCGTCATTCAGCACAGGATGGTTATAGCCATGAATGGACGCCCACCAGGAAGACATGCCATCAATAAGTCTGCGGCCATCCTCAAGCTCAAGAAAGACATCGTACGCGCGGGAAACCGGGTAGACTGGCAAGGGATTCGTTAGCGAGGTATAGGGATGCCAGAGATGACGACGATCAAAATCAAGATCAATGATGCTGCTCTGTATGGTCATACAGGTAGACTAAGTTGAATAGAAAATTATAAAGAGAGAAGCGCGGCTGCATCAGGGTCGAGCAATCCCTCGCGCAGATTGATGACAGGTGCTGCGAACCCCGCTTTATTCAGATAGTGAAGGATAACCTCTCGGGTGTCATCAGCAATCAGCTTGTCGGTATCCTGAAAACAGTTGTAGATCACCCCCCGTATAACGATTTCCCTTCTCACACAGGCCTCGATCGACAGTAACGTATGGTTGATGCTGCCAAGCCGGGGGCTTGTCACCAGAAGAAGCCCGTATCCTGCATCACGGATATAGTCCGCAAAAAGCAGATCGGATGCAAGCGGGACAAGAAGCCCACCAACCCCTTCAAGAAGCACCAGGTCGTAGCGTTGCTGCAGGGCAAGGGTTGACCGGCTGATATGGCAAAGATCTATCTGCACGCTCTCCAGGCGGGCTGAAAGGTGAGGAGAGGCAGGATAGCGCAAAACCGAAGGGCAGGTGAGTCCTTCACGGTCGGCATCCTGCAGATCGATACCCATCAGTCGGCGGTGTTCCAGAATATCTTCCGCGATTCCTTCACAGCCGGTCTGGACAATTTTCTGTGTAATGACCTTTTTTCCCTGCCGAAGCAGAGCCTTGGCAAGCAGACCTGTCACATATGTTTTTCCGATTCCGGTGTCTATACCGGAAATGGCAATAACGGAGCCGCTCATGTGATTCTCTTTTTCAGACAGCAGTAAACGGGATGATAGGTAAGATACACTCCGTTTTCACAGGAAAAGAGTCGTCGGTATTCTTCAACAAAATGGAGGTAGCTGCTTTTTGTCCATGCTCGACGATGCAAGCCATTAACTCCTGTCTGGCGTATATGATCCAATATAGCCTCAGGTGAACGGAATTCCATTCGCAGCTTTTCTTCGCGGCTGAAGGTCAGATCAAAATAGCGTCCTGCAAGAAGTTCAAGCTCCCCGAGAGTATGATAGCTGAGTCCGACTCCCTCAATACTCGATATTTCACGCATGTTAGAGGTGCCGAAGGTGCTGAAAGCAAACACTCCTTCCGGCTTGAGATGAGCGGAGATTGTTCTGAAAAATCCATCGAGGTCATCAAGCCATTGCAATGTGGCATTAGAAACAACAAGATCCAGCTCTGAGGGTAGCAAATCCATACTTTCAATATCCCCTGCAAGAAAGTGAAACTCATCAACGGGAAAACGATCAAGAACCCCTTGCAGGCAGGTGCGGCTCTCTTCAACAAGATCATTGGCATAATAAGCTTTCACTGAGCAGCAACCCAGCAGTCTGGACATGAGTGCCCCTGTACCCGAGCCAACTTCAAGAACCCTGTCAAATGATCGGCCCGGCTTCTCCCGGCAGATAATCTCAGAAAGCTCTCCGGCCATTGCATTCTGCACCACGGCATGGCTTGCGTAACTCCTGAGAGTGCGGCAAAATCTGTCGCGTACAAGCCGCTTGTCAATCATGTGATGCATGCGAGCACCTCCAGCAGGTTCCTGAAATGGAAAAAAGGAAAGTGCGGCATATCAGCTATAACGGTTTGCGGGACGCCTTTCCACGCACGGTACTGCTTCTCGGCAGGAAACACAAGATCCCGTCCGCCAATAATGGCATGGTCATACCTCCATGCTGCGCAGCTTTTTGTGTCCCGAGCAAGAAAGTGCTCCTGCAACCGCTCCAACTCGACCTGCTGATCTCTGGCTCCCCGGTCAGGCGACATGGAGGAAAAATGATTGCGCACTTCGCTTGTACCACACATCCTGCGATTAAACCGTTGACGGCTCTCTTCAGACCATGTTGAAAGTGTAGCCCGAAAAACCTGCGGGCTGATCCCCTGTTCTTCGTTTACCGGATGCAGGGTGCCATTGATGGCAATCGCCCGCTCTATAGGAGGTAATTCAGTATGCTGGGCAACCCAGACTCCGAAAGACCAGGCAACGATCGTTATCCGGCTGTAACGGCCAGCCTCCCTCATAAAGCCCTGTTCAGGTTCCAGTGTACTGTAATCATAACAGAGCAGAAAATCAGAGGTAAATCCTTCAGAAAGGGACTCGCGGAAAAGATGCTCGGCAATCCGGGAGTCCATACCCCATCCGTTGAAAAAAAGCAGAAGCTCATCAGCTCGCTCTTGTCTGAGCCATACTGTTTTCATGATACCGTTATCCTCCAATAAGTTCAGGTATCATGGCAATATCTTCCCACTGCAGGGTTGAGCGGAGTGAGATACGGATACGGGCGCTCTTTTCCGGGACAGTAGGAGGCCGAACCGGCATACAGTGAAAACCGGCATCTTTTAACAGGGCCGCCAGGGCAACCGCAGAAGCATTACTGCCAGTGATCACCGGCACAATATGACTTTCACCGGGGACATCAAGAGATCGACCGATCAATTCACTGCGGAGCCGGGAAGCAAGCTGCAGAAGCGCCTGCCGCTCAAAGTGCAGAGTGCTTTGCCGATCAAGAGTGAGGAGACTCCAGCCAAGAATTGCCGGCGGCAGAGCCGTGGTAAAAATGAATGAGCGCATGGTGTTAAGCAGATACTCCCTGAAAAGAGAGCTCATAACGGCATAAGCTCCCGTTGAGGCCAGCGCCTTGCCGAATGTCCCTGTAATGACATCAATCTCTTGCACGAACCCGGCCGTTTCACACAGACCGAGTCCACGCTCTCCGAAAACTCCGACGCCGTGTGCTTCGTCAACAATAAGAACAGCTCCATACTTCTCTTTAAGGGCGACAAGCCGGGAAAGATCAGCAAGGTCACCGTCCATACTGAAGACCGATTCGGTAATAATAAATATCTGCCTGTAGCGGCCGGCAGCTCCCGCAAGCAGCTCTTCAAGATGATCGTAATCAAGGTGACGGTAACGCTGACAGAGCGCTTCAGTAATTTTCATGCCGTCAATAATGCTGGCATGGTTCTTTCGGTCACTGAGCACAAGATCGTGACGACCGCTGAGCGCTGGAATGATGCCTATATTTGCATGATAGCCACTGTTGAACACCAGCGCTGCCTCACGTCCATAGAGCTTTGCAAGCGCGTTTTCCAACTGATCATACAGTGGATGATTTCCTGTCAGTAGGCGGGAGGAGGAGCTGGTCATAGCATACTTGCTCTCCCTGAGCTGTTTGACATAACCGGCAAGCATCTCTTTGTCATCACCAAGTCCGAGATAATCGTTCGAGGAGAGGTTCAGGAGAAGCTGACCGTTCACCGTAATATGCTTGCCATGACGGGACGTGATATCGGGAAGTATCCGGTACCGGTCAAGAGACCTCAACTCATCAAGCTCCCTTTTGATCCGTTCTTGAAACTGCATGACGTCGGCTCCGTCAGTTAAAACTTGCGATTTGAGCAGCAAATCTTCGGTCGTCGGCAATATCCCTTCCCCGTGTGGTCAGGTAGCCTCCGGTCAGATAACCGTTTGCTCCAGAAAGCATCAGCAGACCCTGAAAATCTTTCATGATCGTCTCCCTTCCGGCTGCAAACTTGATGATTTTATGAGGATGCGCCAAACGGCAGATGGCAAATGTTTTTACAATGTCAGCTACAAATAGCGGCTCTGTTCCGGCAAGCGGTGTACCGTCTATCGGCACCAGCACATTGAGCGGAATGACAGAAACATCAAGTTCCTGAAGCGCAAAAATCATGGCAATCCGCTCCTGCATGGTCTCACCTACTCCCATAATGCCCCCGCAGCAGACTGATATATTGTTCTTTCTCAGAAGTTTGATAGTCTCTATCCGCTCTTCGACACGATGCGTATCAGCAATGAGGTCATGATATCTGTCGGGCGCAACCTGAATATTGATGTTGTAGTGGGCGATGCCGTGCGCAGCAAGTGCAGCAGCAGGCTCTTCACCCAACATGCCGAGAGAGGCGCAGATATTCAGTTCCGGGAGCTCCACATGGAGCCGGTCAATCATGTCGAGCACCCGCTGAAACTCCGGGGTTATCCTCTTATAGCCGTACCCGCTGGTCACAATTCCAAAATGGGAAACTCCTTCAGCGAAACAGTTGCGTGCCTCAATCAACGCAGACTCTTCATCGACAAGATCATAAACCTCAATATCAGCCTGATTATGCCTGGACTGGGCGCAGAAGCGGCAGTTTTCGCCGCAAACTCCCGATTTGGCATTCATGATGGAACAGGCATGAAGTGCTTCAGTACCACTTCCATAGCGGTTTTTGACCTTGTTTGCAAGCGCAGCAAGATCAAGAGCAAGTTCACCAGGCAGATCTGCAAGCAGAATGGCTTCGGAATAGCTTATCGGTTCACCGGTTTCAAGAACCCGGTAAGCTGCTGTAATTTGAGGATGGAGCGTCTTTTGATCCATAAAAATCAAGGGTTTCATGAAAATGCTGCTTTTCTTAGATGGGCCTCTCCAGATGATACAAGAATTGTTTCTCCCTCTGTGTTCTCAAGCTTCAGCTCTCCGTATCGGGAGATCCCTCTCACCGTTCCGCTTATGCTTCGGTTCATCTGGTCAATAGTAACCTCCTTTGCATGCAGAAGTGAATGCTCTTCGAGATAGGGAAGTATAAAGCCGAGATCCTCCTCAAGAAGCCATGCGTCATAGAGCGGCTCGAAATGGTTCAGAATTGAGGCAAGAAGCTCCGGTCTGGAAAAGAGATGCCCTCTCTCCAGAAAAAGCGATGTTGCACTCTCCTGCAAGAGAGGTGGAAGCTCCGACTGGTTGACATTAATACCAATTCCTGTGACAACAAAGTGTGTAAGATCAGGTTCTGATTGCATTTCACACAACACACCACACAACTTTCTGCCATGAACAAGAATATCGTTCGGCCATTTGATCGTCGCCTCAAGGCCGGGAGAAAACTTGCTGAGTGCCTGGTGGATAGCCACAGCAACAAGCAACGGCAGTTGGGGTACACGAACTGACGGTACAGCGGGTCGCAGAATCAGGGAAAAATAGAGATTGACTCCAGGAGGCGACACCCAAATTCGCCCCATTCTTCCCCGGCCACCGCTCTGTGAATCGGCAACAACTACAGTACCTTCCGGGGAGCCCTCGACAGCGAGAACTTTAGCCAGAATATTGGTCGATACGGTAACCGTGTGATAGACGAGTTTGCATCCAAAGTTGCGGGCAGTCAGAAATGGTCGTACCTCAGCTTCTACTGGACGGCCGGTCAGGCCTGATAACCGATACCCTCGACCAGTTACGGCATCAAGGTGATATCCTTCGCTCCGTAACAGGCGAATATGCTTCCATACGGCACTTCTGGTGATGCCAAACTCACGACAGAGGGATTCACCTGATAAAAAATCTGGAGTCATCATCAGGCGGACCAAGATCTGTGCGGTAACATCGTTCATAACAGGTAAACGTCGAGTACGGGAATAAGCTGCAAGTCAAAGCAATGTGAACCTGAATGTAGCGCATGGTTTACAACTTTGCAATAAAGAAAAAAGCAACTTTGCCGCGACCTACATCACAGCTTTCATTGTAGTACCGTCTCAGCGCTCCATAGCAGCCATATTCGAAGTCTCGTAATTTTTGCGGTAGGCCTGTACTCCCTGAAAAATACCGTAAGCGATTTTAGCCTGTTCCGATCGGTCTCGTAGAATCTGCTCCTCCTCTGGATTGGAGAGATACCCCACTTCGACAAGAGCGCTCGGCATGGAAGGGGTCCATAACACCATAAAGCCTGCCTGTCGCACTCCACGACTGTTATTGGACGACTGCCGGTAATCCGGTTTGAGAATATCCTGTGCAAGGAACGTGGACTGTTTGGCAAAAGCACTCTGGGCCATGCTGCTCATGATGAGGTGCTCCTCGGTAAATCCTTTGTACTCCAATGTGTAGTCAGCTTCCTGACGGATAACCGAGTTCTCAAACATAGCGACATCAAGGGCTGCTTTATTTTTGTGCGGCCCAAGAATATAAACCTCGGATCCTCGGGCCTTACGGTTCAGACTCGCATTGCAATGCACACTGATAAAAAGCTTTCCTCCACTTTGGTTTGCAATTTTTCCTCGTTTATGAAGGGGAATAAACGAGTCGTCCCTTCGTGTATAGATCACCCGAACATCCGGCCATTTCTGCGAAATAAAAGCTCCAAGATCATGAACAATGTTCAGTACAACATCTTTTTCACGGGTACCGCTACCGCCTATGGCTCCGGGATCTTTTCCTCCATGACCCGCATCAAGCACAATTGTATTAAGTTTCCATTTTTCAACATCGTTGCTGATAACCTGTGCAATCTGCTGCTCCTTTTCCTTTCGGCGAATTTCTTCCACATCAGCATCACTGCGAACAAACAGCAGATAGCTGTTGCTTTTTTTATCGCGCTGAAACTCGACAGAATTGATGGCAAACGAGCGATTGTCAAGCGCTATGGCAAACTGCAGCCCTCCCCCGTCGAACTGTTTCGGTGTGATTGTCCTGATTACACCTCTGCTGTATATTCTTGACAATGCGTTGATATCTCCAGTTGCTTTTTCAAGTGAAAAATAGACATACCCGTCAGGGTTGGGATCAAGCAGCGATGCCTGCGTTGGAGCTCCCGATGCTGAAAAGCTTACGATCGCTCCGTTAGCTCGATTTTCAACATCAATACCGGTTATCACGGTTTTCTCTCCTTCAGCATCTGTAACAGGCCCTGGTGCTGCAAACTGCTCTTCGTTCCTCAGCACCCCGATTGTTCCTGACAATTGCCGAAAACTTTTTCTTCTGAGCAAGGCACTTATCTGATCAGACGAATAGTCATAGACTACCTCCCTGTCAAGCCAGACGGTCAGCAACCTGCATACCTGGGTAACAGGCAGATAGATCCTTGCTTGTCTCAGTGATGGGGCTGATTGCATCTGAATAATCCTTTCAGGAAGCTCGGGATCCCTTGAAACAACCCGCACAAAATTATTGCCTGCTGTTATCGTACAAATACTGCCGGGCACCCCGAAAGATTCCTCGACAACAAGAGTCCCCAGCTCCTTACGAAAGCTCATGCGCATCGCTCTTGCCATTGATTCAAGGTCAATCATCAACGTGTTACCTTTTCTCAGGGCAAGCACCTTGATGGTATAGCCCTGATCGTTTCCCATCGTCACAACGAGCGGAACACTTGTCTGTCCTGGCTGCAATAAAGGCTCTGCGGAAAGGGTTCCGAAAGAAAGAAGCAGCAAAGTCATCAGCATCAAAGAGACCAAACGAGAACGAAGCCTTAGCAACAAATGTGGCATGATTATCAAATGCATTATGTTTCTCTGATATCTTGTCGGGTAAAGCAATTATAATAAAATATATTTTTCTTGCGCGCTGTAACCGGTTTTTAAGGCGGAAATTGATCAATTTCGGACTTGTCTTGACGAGCACAGTATACAGTCTGAAAATGGTAAAATTTGTTTTTTGCTCATCAACACCTATCTTTTTCAAAATTTTCTTGTTAATGCTCTTACTACCGGGACTGATCCATGGCTTCAAAACTGTCAACATTATCTGCCAGAAACAGGACCCTGATTGTCGTCGAATCCCCTTCAAAGGCAAAAACAATCAACAAATACCTCGGAGACAAGTATACAGTTTTTGCATCGGTAGGCCATATCAAGGATCTGCCGAAAAAAGAGATCGGCCTTGATTTTGACCATCACTATGAACCGAGGTATGAAATTATTCCAGGCAAGGAAAAAGTTGTACGGCAGTTAAAAAAGCTTGCCGCTGAAGCCAGCGACATTCTGATAGCAACTGACCCTGATCGTGAAGGTGAGGCCATTGCATGGCATATCTCCAACGAAATCGGGGAAACGAAAACACCAGTCTCCCGTGTCTTGTTTAACGAAATAACCAAAAAGGCTATTATTGAGGCGATTCAGTCGCCACGACAGATCGACAGCCGTCTTGTCCGCTCCCAGCAGACACGTCAGGGGCTTGACAAAATTGTTGGTTACAAGATCAGCCCTTTCTTGTGGAATGTCGTGCTTCGCGGTCTTTCAGCCGGCAGGGTACAGTCTGTCGCTCTGAGGCTGATCTGTGAACGTGAAGCCGAGATAACACGCTTCATGATTCAGGAGTACTGGACCATTGCTGCTGATTTTGTAACACCCGGCAAAGAATCATTCAGGGCAAAACTTGTCCGCTTTGAAGGGGAGAAGCCTGAGATAACCACCGAGGCTCAGGCTGAAGCGATTGCTGCTCTTGCAAGGAGCGCTGATTTTACAGTCCGGGAGATTGCTCCCCGTGTACAACAACGCAAGCCGCCTCTGCCGTTCACAACATCACTTCTCCAACAGGCGGCTTCAAACCAGCTTGGTTTCGGTTCGCAGAGAACCATGCGTGTAGCCCAACAACTTTATGAGGGAATTGAGCTCGGCGCGGAAGGTGCGACAGGTCTCATTACTTATATGAGAACCGATTCCACGCGTATTGGCGCTGAAGCAATTGATCAGGCACGGAATTATATCAAGCAGCAATTCGGCAAAGAGTATATCGGCGTTGGTGGGGCCGCAAAAAGCGGCAAAAATGCCCAGGATGCACATGAGGCCATACGCCCGACCTCACTCTTAAATAAGCCTGAACAACTGAAACCCTACCTTTCTACCGATCAGTTTAAATTGTACGAGCTGATCTGGAAGCGTTTTCTTGCCGCGATGATGGCTCCCGCCAAAATTGAACAGACGCGGGTTGATGTCGAGGATAGCTCCGGCAAGTTTCTTTTCAGGGCTACCGGCAGCAGGATACTTTTTCCAGGGTTCATGCGAGTTTACGATGATCAGCGTGAACTGGATTATGAGGCACAAACCTCAACAAAGGAGGATGTGGAGAAAGAGCTGACAGTCAAACTGCCCGAGCTTTTGATGGCCAACGATATCCTTGCATTGTCGGATCTTGACCAGAAGCAAAGCTTTACCCGCCCTCCGGCTCGTTACAGTGAAGCAACGCTTGTCAAAGATCTTGACCATTTTGGTATCGGGAGACCATCCACCTATGCCTCCATTTTTTCGACTCTGCAGGATAGGCGCTATGTCGAGCTGGAGAAAAAAAAGATTGCGCCGACCGAACTTGGCAAAGATGTCTCCATGATTCTTGTGGCTAATTTTCCGGATCTTTTTGATGTTGGCTTTACCGCTTTCATGGAAGATGAGCTCGACAAGGTGGCCAGCGGTGATGACGAATACGAAAAGGTACTCGACAGCTTTTACAGACCGCTTGAAGCTGTCCTCAGCCTTCGTAAAACCGATCCTCTTATTCCGCAGAACAGCGAATCAAAAACCTGTGAAAAGTGCGGAGAGGGACTGATGATTGTCAAATGGACAGCCAGCGGCAAGTTTTATGGCTGTTCACGCTATCCCAAGTGTAAAAACATCAAGGCTATCAGCACCAATAAAGAGAAACCGGTTGATACCGCGATTCTCTGTCCCTCATGCAAGGAAGGACACATGCTTTTGCGAAAGGGTCGGCTTGGCCCTTTTCTTGCCTGCTCCAACTATCCCAAGTGCAATACGCTGCTGAATCTCAACAAGCAGCGCCATATTGAACCGATGAAAACCCCGCCTGTACTGACAAGCATTCTCTGCCCGAAATGCGGCTCTCCACTTTATCTGCGAAGTGGAAAAAGAGGACTTTGGCTTGGCTGTTCAAAATTCCCTAAATGCCGGGGACGGCTCGCATGGAGTACGCTTGATGAGAGCGCCCACAAACACTGGGAAGCTGTTATGGCTGATCACCAGAAAGCTCATCCGGCCGTCATGCTCACGATGCTCGACGGCAAACCGGTACCCATGAGCATTGCCGTGGATGATATTATTCTGAAAGCTGAAGAGGCCGGGCTGATTAGCGCTGTCATTGAAGAAAACGCAGAAATCACGTCACAAGAAGTGCCAGGCGATAGGTAATAAATGAAAGTACCCACGCCGTGCAAAGAGAATAGGCAGAATAGAGGAGCACGGGCGGCCATTGTCCTACCTCCTTTTTCATAACTCCGATCGCCGCTACGCAGGGCATATAGAGCAGAACAAACACCATAAGGCTCAAAGCCGTTGCCTGGGTGAGTGAGGGATCATTTCTGAGGATTGATTTCAGTTCTATCGGCCCTCCATCGCTTTGCCCGATAGAGTAAATGGTGCCCAAAGTGGAGACAACGACCTCTTTTGCAGCGAGCCCGGTGACAAGGGCTATACCAATCCTCCAGTCAAACCCAAGCGGCCTGATAAGTGGTTCAAGTACTTTGCCTGCTCTTCCGGCAAGAGAGTACTCGAGCTGTTCTGACTGGATATAAAGTTCGAGCGTTTTCTTGCGCGACTCTTTTTCTGAGGGGCTCATAGTGCTCTTTGCAATACGTATGGTTTCTGCCGAAAGATGTCTTTCAAGCTCCCCGCTATGCGGGTAGTTGCTTGCAGCCCATATAATGATAACTGCACTCAAAATGAGTGTTCCGGCTTTTTTTACATACATCAGGGCCTTCACCCTTGCCTGGAACAGCACGGAAGTCAGTGTCGGCCAGCGGTAAGGCGGCAGCTCCATGACAAAAGGCTCGGAATCGCTTTTCAGTACGGTTGATTTAAGGAGCCATGCTGTCCAGAGTCCCACGGCAATACCGAGAAGATAGATGCCGAACATGACGTTTGCAGCCACGTCAGGAGCAAAAAAAGCGCCGGTCAGCAGCACATAAACCGGCAATTTCGCCCCACAGCTCATGAAGGGAATGATCATTATGGTCACAAGCCTGTCCGTGGGACTTTTAAGCGTGCGGGTAGCCATGATTGCCGGAATGGAGCAGCCGAACCCCGTTATCATGGGAATGAAGGATTTACCATGAAGACCGAAGCGGTGCATCACCCGGTCTATCACGAATGCTGCCCTCGCCATGTAACCAGAAGCCTCTAAAAAAGAAAGACCGATGAAAAGCAGGACGATATTGGGAAGAAAGACAAGAACTCCGCCAACCCCTGCTATGATGCCGTCAATGACAATGGAGCGGAGCATACTATTCGGCAAGAGAGAGGCTGTAGTCGAGGCAATAACGCCGAAAAGAAATTCAAGCCCATCCATTAACGGTGCGCCGAGCGTAAAAGTCAGCTGAAAAATAGCCCAGACCACCAGCAAAAAAACCGGTAAACCAAGAACCCTGTTGAGCACGACCATGTCGATATAATCGCTCACTGTTGCCTTTATGCCTCCCGGCTGCCGGACACACTCCTGTATTGCTCCGCGAATAAATGCGTGGCGATCTTCAGTAATGAGCATCTCCGGCTCAGAATCATGCAGCCGTTCAGCCTCTCTGAGTGCATTCTGAAGAACCAGCTCAACCTTGACCCAGACAGGATATCGTTGAACTTCGTGATAAACTTCCCGGTCATTCTCCAGAAGCTTTATGGCAAGCCATCTTGGATTGTACCCCCCAAGTTCCGGCTGATGAGTAAGCATGCCGGTTATTTTTTCAACCGAGGATTCAACCTCAGGCCGGAAAAACAATTTGTTTTTGCGAATCTCTATATCCTTGCGCGAAACCCTGATGACATGATCAAGCAGTGAATCAAGCCCGATACTTTTCTTTGCCGAAGTCGGAATGATATGGCAACCAAGAAGTTTCTGCAATTGTTTGATCTCGACAACGATGCCCCTCTCCTCAACTTCGTCGATCATATTGAGTGCAACAAGAAAATCTACCTCAAGCTCCATGAGCTGCGTTGTCAAAAGAAGATTCCGTTCAAGATTGGTTCCTTCAAGAACATTGACAACAACATCAGGGCGTTCCTTGATGAGATACTCCCTTGTTACAATCTCCTCAGGAGAGTATGGGGTGAGAGAGTAAATCCCTGGTAAATCAACCACCCTGATCCGGTAACCCTTGTACTCAAGATAGCCCTCATGCTTTTCAACGGTAACTCCTGAGAAATTTCCAACTTTCTGATGGGCCCCGGTGAGGGCGTTGAACAATGAAGACTTTCCGCAATTTGGATTGCCTGCAAGCGCTATACTGATCTCTTTGCCTGCGCTCATACCTTGCTGCCTGAAAGAGGGACACCATCTCCGACATCCCCGACTTTACAGACCATTACCCCATCTGCCTCGGTTTTTCTCATAGCAAGGTAAAGCCCCTTGAAAAAAATCTCAATCGGATCACCAAGCGGAGCAACTCTAAGCACTTTGAATCTTGTTCCTTTTATCAACCCCATATCCATAATCCTCCGCCGTATAACATTCTCTGCTTTAAGAGCAGTTACTTCAGCTTTATCGCCTACCTTTAAATCCGATAACCGCATACCCGCATCTCCCGCGAAACTATAAAATAAAAAAACAAGATAAATTATATCCCATATAACGACAGCAAGAAAGAAAAAATTTCACCCATATTTTCTTTTGTAGAATCGACAATACCCATGAAAAAGAGCTATGCGTGTACCGTCGGTAGCCCTGGAAATGGAGGCCAGCCCATCTGGGTTCCGCCGATCAGGTGCCCATGGATATGAAAAACGCTTTGCATGGCATCCGCACCGGTATTAAAGACCAGCCTGTAGCCTGACTCTCTGATACCGATGATTTCTGCCACGATTCGTGCTGCAAGAAGCATATGACCAGCTATCATTTCATCTGCCGGACCGAGATCATTGAGTGAAGAGATATGCTTGACCGGAATAATGAGGATATGCTGAGGTGCTACGGGCGTAATGTCCCTGAATGCAACAACATGGTCATTACGATAAACGATCTTTGCTGGAATCTCCCCGAGAATAATGCGGCAAAACAGACAATCAGGTTTCTGGTATATCATAAGGATTTACGCTCTTGACTTTCTTTGGGGTTTTCAAGGCTCTTTGACTACGGATAGCGAAGCGCTTCCATTGCCGATCATAAGCATGACATTCATTTTTTCCTTGGTTCCTGAAACGCTTCCTTCCTCTCCTTTATCAGAAGTGACAATGGTTGATACCGTCTCAAAACCATTTTTTTTAAGCTTGCTCTCGTAATTCTTGACAATATTTCCTGAAACATTTTCGCACACAACGGACCAACTTTTCCCTTCGCGCGACTCAAAACGGGTAACGCCCTTTATCGTGCCATAGGAAAACATCGGCACATCTGCCGGAATATCTGCCGGCCAGACCCCGCTATTTCCCTGAATTTGAATTTTCTGTCCATCAGACTCAACTGTTATGTTTTTGCCTCCGGCCTTGATGTCCACCTTCTTGCCGGTTGACTGCTCGAAAGCTTTCTCCACAATCACCTCTTCAATTTTTTTCTGACAGGAGGAAGTGGTAATACTCAGAGACAAGAGAGCCAGGAAAATCCCGGCAGAACGGACTTTTAAGGGTATAGACATATAATAATTTCTCTAAGCTCTTAAAAAAACTACACGTCCATAATGTACGGAAATGCTGACTAAGAGGAAATAGCTGCATTCTCACAACTGATGGCCTGACGCAGCGACAAACGTCATACTGAAGAAGAAGCATCTTCTGATTGACCGGCTTCCGGCAGAGGAACTTCAGATACCCTCAATGCGAGCACTTTATCAATTCTTTGTCCGTCAAGGTCAACAATCTCAAGACTCCAGTTTTCCCAGGTCATTGTATCACCAGTCCTCGGCATACGCCCAAGCAGCCACATCATAAGACCGCTGAGGGTATGATAAAGCCCTTTATCCTCTTCAGGAACTGATTTCAGCTCAAGCGTGTCTTTAAGCTCGGGGACAGGAATAAGACCATCAAGCAACCATGATCCATCCTGGCGTTGAACAGCCCATGAATCCTCAAGATTGCGGGGAACAAATTCTCCGGTAACCGCTTCAAGCATATCCTGAAGGGTAACGAGCCCCTGAATTTCACCATATTCGTCAACAACAAAAACCATCTGGGTACCTGAAGTCCTGAAATGATCGAGCAGTTCCATGCCTGTAAGCGTTTCAGGAACATAGACGCAAGGCTGCAGCTGCGAAGTAAACTCCGTAAGGCCCCCTTTCAGGGTTTTCGATAACAGCTGTTTGGCATTGACCACGCCCAGCAGTGACTGCAGACCGCCATTGCATACAGGAAAACGGGAGTGCTCCGACTCTGTGACTCTGTTGATATTTTCTTCAAGCGGCCTTGAAACGTCAAGAGAGACAATGTCCGCTCTCGGAACCATCAGTGATCCAAGTTGACGGTCGTCAAGACGAAACACATTCCGAACCATTTCATGTTCATGCTGCTCGATCACCCCTGCTTCAGAGCCCTCCTCAAGCATGGCATGGATCTCTTCCTCTGTAACACTCGGCATGGCATGAGGATGATTGCCCGTCAGACGGAGAATTGCATCGGTCGAAGCTGAAAGAAGGCGACCGAATGGACGTGTTATCGTCGAAAGGGTAAGCATAGGGCGAGAAACCAGGCAGGCGATTCCTTCAGGATTGAACTGGCCAAGACGTTTGGGCACCAGCTCTCCTATAACAATGGTGACATAGGTAATCGACAGCACAACAACCGCAGTGGAAATAACATGACTTATCTCCGGATCCATACCGAATGACTGAAGCCTGATGGCCAGCGGCCCGGCAAGTGCACCTTCCCCGACTATACCATTCAGAATACCAATGGAGGTAATACCGATCTGTATCGTCGAAAGAAACCTTGTCGGATCCTGGCCAAGCTTTATGGCTACTGCAGCCGCTTTATCGCCATCCTCGGCAAGTTTGGATAATCGGGATCTTTTCGCCGTTATCAGAGCAATTTCCGACATGGCAAAAAGACCGTTACAAATAATCAGAAAAAAAAGTACCAGTATTTCCATATATGCAGATTTGAGCTTATCAGGAAATCAGGAAAATAAAAAAGTACCGCATCTGCCACTCTGCGGCAAAATCCCGAAAAGCTCTGTTCTTAAGTCTATTTTTTTAATGTTTCCATGATACCAACTACACTTTTATTCAGCAATTTCCAAAAAGGGTGAATAAGACGCCCAAGGTTTGGCTGTTACAGCTTTTAACAGAAAGATAAGGGAAAAGATTCAAACCGCTGCTTTATCCATGAGCACAAACTTGCCTCATACACTTTGAAAGAGACAAAAAAACCGGGAATATCCCGGCTTTTTTTGTCGTGTCATGAGCATCAGTTACCAACCGGAAACCCCATTATCATGCAGCCATTGTTGTGCGCCCATATTACCAAGTTTTGCTGCTGACGACAGATCTGCAATAACTCCGGGCTTGTCACCCAAATCGAGTTTTACAGCCGCCCTGTTGATGTACGCTGGAACAAACGCTGGATCAAGCTCAATCGCTTTGGAGTAGTCCGCGATTGCGCCCTGTTTGTCACCCATCTCAGCTTTTGCACTTCCACGGTTGTTACAAGCATTAACAGATTTCGGATCAAGCTCAATCGCCTTTGTATAGTCCACCAGGGCGCCCTCTTTGTCACCCATGCTGTATTTTACAGCCGCCCGACTGTTATAGGCGTCAGCATGTTTAGGATCAAGGCTAATTGCTTTTGTGTAATCCCCCATGGCGCCCTGATTATCCCCTTTCTTGAATTTTGCTTCGGCGCTTGAAAAATAGCTATTGGCGTCATCTGCCGGGCTGGCGCTGGCCATATAACTTCCGGGCAGTAACGCGATAACTGCTGTCAAAAGAAATCGTACACTGTTTTTCATTGATCACCTCGATTATAATGATTAATAAAGTCTCGCTTTTCCATGTTCCATTTGCTACCTCTTCCATCTTCAGGACAACGCAGAATACTGAGCTCTGCGGTCCATGAAGATGATGTTTCCGAGGCACTCTTTCTCATTGCTCAACAGCGATGTAAAAAATGCTCCAGAGCAGTGCAGGTCAGAAGGTCTGTGTTAAACCAAGATTGAACGAACGACCCTGACCGGCAAGCGGCCCGAAATCTGCTGCCCGTCTGGTGCTTGGAGGGATTTTGCTGTCCAGAAAGTTATCATAGTTGATTCCACCAAGCGGAAGATAATAGAATTTATCGAACAGGTTCGTAACGCCCAGATCAATCCGCAGGTTTTTCCACTGGTAAGCCGTACGCAGATTGAGCAGCGCATAACCTGCTGTCTCTGGTTCAAAGCGAAGCGGATCGGTCTCGCTCTTCCTGCCAACAAGCTGAATCTCCACCGCGTTGCTCCATCCGGCAAGACTCTGTTCCAGCGTAAGATACCCGTTCAACGGCATCATGTGATAGAGGCTGCCTCCTGTATTGAGCTCTTTACCGTGCACATATCCCAGACTGCCCCGAAGTTGCCCGGAACCAAGAGCGCTATTCTCCCACAGACCCACTTTACCTGAAATATCAAGACCGTAGAGCCTGGCATCGTGATTGGCGAACTTGAGTATGTTGCGGGTTTCACTTCCACCTGGCCATGTCCATGTCTGTGTATTATAGACTTCCACGCCAATGTAGTCATTGACATAGGTATAGTATGGCGTAACCTTCAACTCCCAGCTTTTGCGTGCGCTGTCGTGCCAGTCTGCCGAAATGCTCAGCGTATGGGCGACTTCCGGGTTAAGATTCAAATTACCAACATAACCATTGCCATCACCAAACCAGTTGACCATTCCGCTGGTCATCCACATCGTGGACCATGCATAACGTTCATAGAGATTCGGAGATCGGGTCTTGCGGGCATAACCCACTTCATAAGTCCCTGTCGGAGTAATTTCAAACCTGGCCAGTGCGGTCAAATCCCAATTACTGTCACTGCGCGCATGATCCTCGGCATTGAAGGCCTCTGAATCACGTTTATAATTGGTCGACATCATTCCCGCCATGTTCTGGTCATTATACCCCTGCACATCACCGGCATCCATCCTTACCTGTTCGTTGCGGACACCGAAGATGGTCGTCACCTGCTTGTTCCACTTCGATTCCCATTCGGCAAAGAAAGCATACCTGTCACGGAGACCGTCATTGATGTTCAGAAAAGTATTTGGACCCATTGTTCCCAATGTAGCGGAGATCGGAGGCCACCAGTCGTTGAGATTGAAACGGTGGAATTCATTGCCAAGGCGCAGGATGTTCTTTTCTGCAAACGGGATATCCGTCTTCAATGAATAGCCTGTATCTATACCGCGAGTCTCCATAGGCATATCAGGCATCGTTGCTGGGATCCTCATATTTATTGGCAATTTATCTTCACCGGAATTCATCTTGTGCCAGGTATTCTGCCAGTAAGCCGTAGCGTCGAACTTGCCCCAGGTAAAGTCGCTCTTGTAGCGGAGATTGAAAAATGAGGCATTGTTCTCAATCATGTCCATCCACTGGTTGACAAATCCCTGGTCAGGAATCAACTGGTGGCCGGCCTTCAAGGTCAACAGGCTGCTGTCGCCCTTGAGCGCCAGAGTCGCTCCAATATTACGCGACTCATAATATGTTGACGTCACAGTATTGTCATGGCCATCCTTGTAGTCATTCGCGTGATCAATGGATCCTGTCACGCCAAAGCTGAGGTTGCTGCCTGCGATTGCGCCAGAGAATGCTGCACCAGTGCTTTGGTTAATACTCCGGTAATAGGTAGAAACACTGCCCGACTCTTTGAGCCCCTCACCAGAAGCAGCAAAAACCGGTTGATCCGATATAACAAGGATAGTACCACCAATGTTATCGCCTCCGTAACTGACCGGCGTAACGCCGGCGTTCACGCCTATACTGCTTACGCTGGCGGGGGCGATATAGGAGAGCGGTGGATTCATGTGGTTGGCGCAGGCTGAGGTCAGACACATGCCGTCGACATAGACCTGTACCCGATCATCCGCCTGTCCACGAACAACCGGCAGACTCGAAACACCTCCCCCTGTTGCAAGGGCAACACCCGGGATCTCGCTGAGCAGCGATGCGGTATCGCTGCTTTTTACCCGTTTGGATACCATTGATTCACGTTTTTTTTCTGCCTGTGCGGTAACAACCGTTTCCTGGCTTATTGTTTCCAGTGAAAACGCTGGCAGCGGTACTGCCGCAGAAAGCAGCATAAACGCGATAGGCGTTATATATATTTTTGATGACAGATTCATATCAGTAAGTACAAAATAGTTATAGAATACGTTAACAATTGCACGAAACAGAAGCATGCCCCTGCTATCAGAACATGCAGGCACGACGCGGTCCGTGAATTTTAATAATGGCCAGTGTTATTGCCGGTTACGATGCCGAGCCTTACTGCATCACAATCCTTTCAGAAATCCCGAGAGCAATGTAAATGCTTTAGCAGCAACTATCGCAAACACGAATACGTATCCGGCCATGCTGATGGATATGAACGGGGAAGCTACGCTTTCGGTGGATGATCAATCTGGATTTTGACGCCATCAGGCAAAAAAGAGGGTTGAGCAGAGTCAAACCTGTTGCCCGTCGATATACTCAGAGGAGAGTGTTGATGATCAGGCAAAAGGCCAGGCATCACATTGAGTAACTCCTCAAGCATTTTGGTTGACGCTTGCTTCCCTGATGGGGCTTGCTGGGTATCGCTTGTGGTATTAATTTTTTTCAGAAGAAAGCAATGGCCGGAGCAATCTGTCATTTTCCTTTCACAAAGAGTTTCAGTAATAACTTTTTGATTAAGGGAAAAAAGACCGCAACAGACCAGCACACTGTTTATTTGCAAAAACATTCCAACAAGCATCAGAACTGCGATGGATCGGATCAGTAAGCTCATAACTGAATCTGCTTTTTGGAAATAAACGGCACAGGCCTGAATATAGGTATTTAACAATTGTAAACAACAAAGTTCCACTCTGAAGTCATCAAACGGTAACGGCACAAGTTTTCATCTTTATTTTGTGACAATCACCATAGCGCCCTGCGTATCGACCCGGATCACAAAAACGAAAAAGCAGTTACACGAAAAAACTATTTTGCCATCCTGCGGATAATTGTTACAATAAATGAGATTTTTTATTGCGGAACCAAACTATTTACTGACTATCCAAGCCCGTATACCGACGATGACCATAAAATTTTTCCTGCCGTTATTAACCTTCACTCTATTTTTCCTCGGCGCATGCAGCCCTGAAAAATCAGCGGAAACCGAAGAAGTTACCGAATCCAGAGAAGAAAAGTTAACAGAAATGAAACTTGGCGCAGGAAAAGTGGTTTACGAAGCAAATTGTGCCGGCTGCCATGATGCTGGCGTTGCAGGTGCACCAAAACCCGGTGACAAGCCTGCCTGGATCAAGCGTATGGGCGCTGGTCTTGAAGCAATGACAAAAAAATCTATTGAAGGTTTCGAAGGAGAAAGTGGCGTAATGCCGCCAAAAGGCGGCAACGCCATTCTTACCGATGAGGAGGTAACCAATGCGGTCACCTACATGGCTTCAAAATCGAAGTAATTGTATAAAGAAAATACCGTTACGAATTGCATAAAGACCGGTTTCGGTTCATTGGAAATGCATAGAAATGCAACACTCCGACTTACACGAAAAATGCTTTAACTTTTGCAATTAACTGATTTTCTGTCATACGCTCACAAGCCTCAACTGCCTTTACTTTTTTTTGCAGTTCAGTGACCTTTTCGATTGCTTTGGAAAGTTCTATTTTTGCCTCTCCAGGTCCGAAAAGGGCAATCTTTGATGAATCACTCAGCAGATCAATCACTTTCTGATAAAATGCATGATACTGGTGTTTTCGACGTTCATCAGCGGTATGTTCATTGAATACAGCCTGAGCAACAACGGTTCCCCCTGCTTTCCAGCCGCCTGAAGGTTTAAGATGACTTTCCGCGCCGGACTCCACATGCTGAACAAATGTTTGATCCCCTTCAATTGAAACCACTACGGCTTCCATATGGTCGATCCATATCCCAGTGTTTTTTTTCATGACTGCGACACTCCTTCAATAATAATGTTCCCGAATGGAAAAAATGCGTGAACAAGCTATTATTCATATCCCTTAAAGATAACCAATAGTCTGCTTTTTTTGCATTTTTCACTCTCTGGTCGAGAAAAGTGAGCTCATCCCATCTTGTGAAAACATGCATTATTATTCATAGCATATATAGATATCGTGCTAAGGTATTTTCGACAAGTCCATGGCGGCAGTTAACCTTGTGGTTATTATTGCCAATCGCAGTATCTGTCTTAAAAATAAAGTGTAAATGCTTGAGTAAAGCATGAGATACAATGGAGATACACAACTGAATAAGCAATGAGATAAGTTGCGCAGGACCAGCAAGATCAGCGATACTTTTTTGATGTGGGAATTATTTCAGTCAACATTCCTCTGTTTCTGGAAATCAACCGCAACGAAATGCTGCAGATGCAGCGGTAAAATCCTGATGCACAAAAGAGATAACAATATCTGTATGAACAATACCTTCAAAACAACCCTGCATACCATTTCTGCTTTTGCAGGCTGAAATACCCGGACGATTAACTAAAATTAACTGTTATAACGTTCGATCTCTCTGCTTTAAAGGGATTCTTGAATAATCTTTTCCTTTTCAGAAAAGAGTTTTGCCCCAAGAAAACCCCTGTTCATACGGGCAATATTGACAACAGAAATTCCTTTAGGACATTCAGCTTCGCAGGCATAGGTATTGCTGCAGTTGCCAAAACCAAGATCATCCATGCAGGCTACCATTTTCTGTACACGTTTGGCTGCTTCAACCTTTCCCTGAGGAAGAAGCGCAAGGTGCGATACTTTTGCACCAATAAAAAGCATGGCAGCCGCATTGGAACATGCCGCCACACAGGCACCGCAGCCAATACAGGTCGCGGCATCAAACGCGGCATCCGATTTCTCCTTTGGCACGGGAATGGTATTTGCATCCGGCACCCCGCCTGTATTCACGGATATGTAACCTCCAGCCTGAATGATTTTATCCAACGCACTGCGATCGACAATAAGGTCTCGAATGACCGGAAAAGCCTTTGCCCGCCAGGGCTCAATATGTATGGTATCGCCATCCTTAAATGAACGCATGTGAAGCTGACATGTGGTCACTCCCTTGACCGGCCCGTGTGGACGTCCGTTGATATAGAGACTGCAGGTGCCGCAAATGCCCTCCCGACAATCATGGTCAAAAGCAACTGGATCACCACCACTCTCAATAAGGCGCTGGTTCAGGGTATCAAGCATTTCAAAAAAAGAGCTGTCAGGCGAGATCCCTGAAACATCATAGGAAGCCATCTCCCCTTTAGCCGTAGCATTTTTCTGTCGCCAGATTTTCAGCGTAAAGTTCATAATATCCTGTTATTTATAGCTCCGCTGGGAGAGCTTGATCTC
>JAAXWX010000054.1 GCA_013334755.1 Chlorobiaceae bacterium
GGGTCATTGTGCGGATCGAAGAGATTCTCAACATTCCACCACATGAAAAGCAGGTTTTTTCCTGTTTTCGGATTTCCGGCAACGGAGGAGGAGCACCATGACGCTGTGCTGCAGAAGAGAAAAACCCAAAAGAGTACTTTTCGCATAACCTCTTTAACGGTAATTTTTTTCTTTACCATAATGATTATGTAACTTAATCGGGATTTTCCAGTTATCAATATTTTATTCTTCAACGATCCGGGAAGCATTATGACCCAGAAGAGTGATGTCAAGGAACAGGCAAAAGATATCCTCGAGGAGACCCTTGACAGGGAGGCGGTTATTGTGTTGGCAAGGATTTCCGAAGAGATGGAGCTGCTCTTCCAGGCCGATCCTGAACCATCCATGGATAAGGTTAAAGGGATTGTGACCGGTTTTTTTCTTGAGAACGGGAGATCGGAACAGTTTATTGACGACTGGATCAAGACATCCGAAGAGTACAGTCGTGCAAGGGGTCTTGGTGAACAGCATCAGCCGAAAGCAATGCTCTCGGATCTGGGTGTATTCAGGTTTATGAGCTTTTTGAAAGACAAGGGGCTTACCGACGATCAGATAACCATTGTGCTTACCGGAGCGGTGCAGCAGGCAGCTTCTGATCAGATGGGGCACTGACAGGAATTTTTTTGCTATCAGTGGTTATTGTCCATGATAGCCATTCACTTTAATTTTATTGCATATATGAAAAAGACGACACAGCTTTACGAAGGCAAGGCTAAAAAGGTTTTTTTAACGGATGACGCTGATCTGGTAATACAGGAATTCAAGGACGATGCTACAGCATTCAATAACAAGAAAAAAGGGAGTATTGCCGAGAAGGGTGTCGTCAACAACGCCATTTCCAGCAAGCTCTTTACCTTGCTTGAATCAAATGGTATCCGCACTCACTTTGTCGAGAAGCTTTCTGATCGGGATATGCTATGCCGGTTTCTTGATATTATCAAGGTTGAGGTTGTCGTACGAAATATTGCCGCAGGATCGCTGGTGAAGCGTTACGGGTTCAGTGAAGGAACGGTACTGGAAAATCCGATTGTTGAACTTTATCTGAAAAATGACGATCTCGATGACCCGCTTATGAACGAGGCCCATGCCGTAGCACTTGGTGTTGCGACGTTTGAAGAACTGGCAGTTCTGAAAAATCGTGCGGAAGCGATTAATATGTTACTCAAAACGTTTTTTGCCGAAAGAAAACTGAAACTTGTCGATTTCAAGCTTGAGTTTGGCCGCCATAACCAGGAAATTCTGCTCGGTGATGAGATCAGCCCGGATACATGCCGGTTCTGGGATCTTGAGACGAACGAAAAGATGGATAAAGACCGTTTCAGGTTCGATCTGGGCGGCGTTGAGGATGCATACAGCGAAGTGCAGAGAAGAGTACTTGAACTTGACTGAAACCAATAGTATAGAAGAGAGGATTTGTCATGCTTGAATCTGTAATTGCCTGGTTGCAGCATGCAGATCCTTTTGTGGTCTATCTGTTTTTGTTTCTGATTGCTTTTCTTGAAAATGTTGTGCCCCCGATACCCGGAGATATTCCTGTTGCGTTTATCGGATATCTGATCTTCGAAAGCAAGCTAACGTTTTCCGGAGCCCTTTTTTCGGCTTCATTGGGATCTACGGCCGGTTTCATGCTTGTTTACCTGCTCAGTAAACATCTCGGCCTGAAATTGTATGCTGAAGGTGAAAGCGCTGTGCAGCACCGGTTGTCTAAAAGTGTTCACCGCTTTTTCCCCCCTTCGGATATGGAGCTGCTTCGGAGGAAATTTGCCACTCATGGCTACCTTGCTGTTCTGGTTAACCGGTTTTTGTTCGGTTCAAGGGCGGTGATATCAGTAATGGCCGGCCTGATGCACCTTAAAACGCCGCTTGTCCTTCTTTCCGCCCTGGCAAGCGCTTTTTTATGGAATGTCCTGTTGCTCTATGGCGGTTATTTGCTGGGCAGTAACTGGCAGGATATAGGCAGTTATGCGGCTATGTACAGTATTCCGGTTTCGATATTTTTTGTCATTCTGCTTTTTTTTTCCGTATGGAAATTTTTCAGGGAAAGAAAGCAGAAGCATGAATGAGTTTTTTTGGTTATTTACCACCAGCCATTTAACTTCCAGCTTTTTATTATTTATTCACAAGCATTTTGTTGACATACCATGGCAAAAGACTTAAAACTGTATCCTGCCGAAAAAAAAGGCGTGCTTCTTGAGCTTGCCTTGATTGATGATCTCAAGGAAATGGCCCGCCAGGTCCGTAGGGATATTATCAGAATGCTCGCTATGGCCAATTCCGGTCATACCGGCGGTTCGCTCGGCATGGCTGATATCTTTACTGCACTCTATTTTCGGGTATTGCATCATGCACCGCATGAGTTCTGGCGTCATGATAGTGAGGATATGGTTTTTCTTTCCAATGGCCACATTGCCCCGGTATGGTACAGCGTGCTTGCACGTTCAGGATATTTTCCCCTCAGTGAGTTGAATTCACTTCGGCAGGTTAATTCCTACCTGCAGGGTCATCCAACCTCTGAAGCAAAGCTTCCAGGTATCAGAATTGCATCCGGCTCTCTTGGCCAGGGACTTTCTGCTGCAGTCGGAGCAGCGCTCGGCCTTCGTATTGACGGCAAGGAGGGTGATGTTTTCTGTCTGATGGGTGACGGTGAGTGCCAGGAAGGTCAGATATGGGAGGCCGCGATGAGTGCATCTCACTATAAACTGGGCAAGCTTATCGGTATTGTCGACTACAATAATCAGCAGATTGACGGTGAAGTTACCTCTATCATGAGCATTGAACCGTTTGCCGATAAATGGCGATCATTCGGATGGGAAGTTTACCATTGCGATGGTAACGATATGGAGGACTTTGTCAGCACGATCGAAAAAATCAAGGCGTGCGGAAATCGATACAAGCCGACAGTGGTGCTCGCTGCAACGATTATGGGAAAAGGCGTTCACTTTTTTGAGGGCAGCATGCCTGACAAATCCAACTGGCACGGAAAACCGCCGTCGAAGGATGACGCCGTAAAAGCACTTGCCATACTCGGCGAGACAGTTTTTGGTGATTTTTAGGCTGAAGCAGCTTCGTGAAGATTCTGGCAGGCGCATACAAAGGGCGAAAAATCAGGAGTTCATCGTCGCTCGCTATACGTCCCTGCAGCAGCAGGGTGAAGAAGTCGTTGTTTGATACACTCACAGCAAGGATTGATTTTGAAGGGGCTTCCGTCCTTGATCTGTTTGCCGGTTTTGGTTCCCTTGGTTTCGAGGCGTTGAGCCGTGGTGCGCAGTCAGTTTGTTTTGTCGATCAGCATGTTGAAGCCCTTGGAGCTTTGAAGGCGACCACCCTTCAGTTAGGGCTACAAGATCGTGTCAAGATCGTCAATGCGGATGTTTCGGCATTTCTCGGGCGTGTGAGCGGCGAGTTCGATCTGGTTTTTTGCGATCCGCCTTATTCCTGGCCTGATTATGATCGACTGATTGAGAAGATTGCAGGAGGCGCTGTTCTTGCCGAAGAGGGGTTTCTGCTTGTCGAACACAGCGCCCATATCGATTTCAGGCAGTCGCCGTATTACTCATTTCACAGAGATTATGGCATGACGAGAGTAACTTTTTTTCAGCACTGACCATTTTCACCGATGAAACAGAGAGCCATTTATCCAGGAACATTCGATCCATTTACGAACGGCCATCTTGATGTGCTTGAACGTGCCCTGAATATTTTTGAGGAAGTCATTGTCGTAATTGCAGAGAATAGTCAAAAACATGCCCTGTTTACCATTGAAGAGCGGGAGATTATGACCAGGGAGGTAATCTGCGACTATTCCGGTGTGACCGTTGAGGTGCTGCATAAGGGGCTTCTTGCTGATTATGCCCGTCAGGTCGGAGCGAGATCAATTGTCAGGGGAGTAAGACAGGTCAAGGATTTTGAATACGAATTTCAGATGTCGCTTCTTAACCGTCAGCTTTATCCGGAGGTGACCACTGTCTTTCTGATGCCGAATGTCAAATACACCTATGTGGCTTCATCAATCATCAAGGAGGTGGCCATGCTGGGCGGAGATGTCAGTAAATTTGTGCATCCCTGCGTTTTGGAGATGATGCATCAAAAACGAGAAGAACTGAACAAACAATAATTTCAATCAACCATTTATATATGTCAAAGACACCTCATCCGGAAGAACTATATCTTACCCGCAGGGTACTCAGTATGCAGGAGTCGCAAACCATGCGAATCAGCAACCTTGCCAATAAAATGAAAGCTGAAGGCCATGATATCGTCAGCCTCTCTGCCGGAGAGCCGGATTTTCCTACCCCGGCCCATGTCAATCAGGCCGGTATTGACGCCATAAATGCCGGGTTTACCCGTTATACGGCAAATTCGGGTATACCGGATCTTAAAAAGGCGATTGTTGAAAAATTAAGACGAGATAATGGTCTGGAGTTTCAGGAAAACCAGATTATCGTCAGCAATGGCGGCAAGCAGACCCTTGCAAACACCTTTCTTGCCCTTTGTGAAGTTGGTGATGAGGTTATCGTTCCCGCACCATACTGGGTGAGTTTCCCGGAAATGGTTCGTCTCGCCGGCGGCACTCCGGTTATTGTGCATACGACGCTGGAAACTGACTATAAAATAACACCAGCCCAGCTTGAGGATGCCATTACTCCGAAAACAAAGATTCTTGTTCTGAATTCTCCTTCTAACCCCACAGGATCGGTTTATAATGAAACTGAGGTGCGCGCCTTGATGAAGGTTGTCGAGGGGCGGGGCATATTTGTCGTTTCCGATGAAATGTACGACATGATCGTTTATGGCGATGCCCGTCCTTTCTCTCCCGCAAGGATTCCTGAAATGAAGGATTGGGTCATTGTGAGCAACGGAGTGTCGAAAACCTATGCCATGACCGGTTGGAGAATCGGTTACCTTGCCGGGCCGAAATGGCTTATTGATGCTTGCGACAAGATACAGTCGCAGACTACATCAAATCCTAATGCCATAGCCCAGAAGGCCGCTGTTGCCGCTCTGACAGGAGATCAGGCAATTGTTGAAGAACGCCGTGCCGAATTTGAAAAGAGGCGGGATTACATGTACAAGGCTCTCAACAGCATACCAGGATTCAAGACTTCTCTTCCGCAGGGAGCATTCTACATTTTCCCTGACATCAGTGGTGTGCTTGGCCAGACGTTCAATGGTGTCGTTATGAAAGACTCGGCAGATGTTGCTGAATATCTGTTGAAAGTTCATCACGTGGCAACGGTGCCTGGCGATGCCTTCGGCGCACCCGAGAACCTTCGTCTTTCCTACGCAGCATCGATTGCTGCACTGGAAGAAGCGGTAAACCGTATCAGGAGAGCGTTCAAATAAGGTGCCGATGCTGAAAGTCCGTCGCAGCCGGCTTTATACCTTGTGGTTCGGCTGGTATTCCCGACGCCAGTTCAGGAGGTATTTTAACTCGGTACGCGTTTTTATGCAGTCCGGAGTGCAGGAAATGGATCGGCGCACTCCGGTTGTTTTCTACGCTAATCATGCCTATTGGTGGGATGGTTTCTGGTCGCAATTGTGCACAGAAGAGTTTTTTCACCAGAATCTGCATATTATTATCGAGTTTCAGCAGTTGCAGAAACATCGGTTTTTTACTCGTATTGGAGCATTTTCTCTCGACCGTTCTCATCCGAGAAGCGCTATCGGTACCATTCGTTATGCCGCTGAATTACTGACTGCAGAAAGTGAGCAACAGAATGCCCTCTGGATTTTCCCCCAGGGCAAGATAGAGCCTGTTGATAAGCGGCCGCTTTTCTTTTATAAAGGAACAGCCTCTATTGTTTCTCGCGTTTTTGAAACGGTTCCCCGGATTTACCTGGTTTCGATTGTCAGTCGGATTGAATATGTTGACGAACAGAAACCGGAACTGTTTTTATCGTTCAAGGAGCCGCTGTTGGTTACACCGACAGAGTTTTCAGGTCCGGATGCACTGACATCATATATGCAGAGAATGACGGAGACACATCTTGACGAACTCAAGGAGAAAATTATTAACCGGTCATTTGATGCTGCACGGACCATGGTCACCGGAACTCCGTCAATAAATAAACGAATTGAAGCGATCAGGCGGTTTCTTCATCTGGATAGGGAACCGGTGTGAACAGTTTTTGGTTATGCAGATGAGCAAATATTTGCCTGCATCTCTTTCTGACATATGGTATAAAGAGTATAAATTTATCTACCTTTCATTTTTCATCGACAAAAAGAGATTCAGGAACAGCTTTCAGTTTATACTGTAATTTTTTGTACATCAAAACATCCGCTTTTCACGGTAAATCCTATTAAGTTATTATTATATATAAAAATACTTCGTGGTTTGTTTCTCTCTGTATTTCAAAATAATCGGTTATGAGTAATGTTATATGTAGTTGTCTTTTAGGTGATAATGCAAAGGTGAGGTTGAGACTTTCTCAATTGCTGCACAGTGAGATGGAATCAATTTATGGTGTTGTTCCAGAAGCTGTTTCCGACAATATATGCGAGGTTGAGCTACAGGGTTGCCGGCGGGAGTTTTTCATCAACAACACCGGAATCCCTTTCAGCATCGGGTTGCAGGTTATAATTGAATCGGATGGTGGTTACGATTTCGGTGTTGTTTACTCGACAGGGCAGATTGCCCGCAAGAAGCTCCAACTCAAGGGGTTGGACAAAAATGGTCAGGAGTGGACTGCTGTCTTGAGGGTTGCTGACGAGAACGACAACCAGGCGATAATTGAGCTGAAAAAAAGGCAGTCGGAGATACGGGAGGTTTGCCTGAACAAGATTAAAAAACATGAACTTGATCTGAAACTGGTCGATGTTGAATTGCGCATGGATCAACAGAAACTCTCCGTCTATTATACCTCTTCACATCGGGTTGATTTCAGGACGCTTGTGCGTGATCTTGCCGGTGAGTTCAAAGCGAGAATTCAGATGGTGCAGATAACAACTCGAGAAGAGGCCAGAAGGGCAAACGCTCTCGGGCCATGTGGCTGTCTGCTTTGTTGTTCAAGCTGGCTGCCGAAAATCCATGCAAATCCTTTTGCAGAAAAATCACAGTATTCGGAGGCGGCGGGCAATGAGAGCCATGCATTCAATATTACCGGGTTATGTAACCGCCCGAAATGCTGTCTTGGTTATTCGAAACATGAGAAGGGTTGCCGCTCTCAGTCAACTGGCGTGACCCTCTTTCCGTTGGCAGGAAGCAGGGTCAACACACCCGAAGGGCCAGCTGTTGTTGAAAGCATTGATGTCGAGAAAAAACTTGTCTTGCTTCATTATCTGAAGAGCGATCAGATCCGGCGATTTCCGGTCAGCAAGTTTAATGCCCTGTTTGTTAAAAAATAAGCATCCCTTTGTTTTAACATCACATAACTAAACTTAGAAATAATATCTCACTCCGACAGCGCCATTCAGATTGAGATCGACACTGGGTGTTACATCAAGTACCGGAGCTATTTCAGCAAATAAATCAACCGGCATTTCTGCGACCAGATAGGTAAACCCTAAAGGAACGCGAACCCCGAAATGGGTGTCGTTGTTGATGGTCTTTATTCGTCCGCCGATGCCATAGTACCAGGGAAGGGTACCTTTCACTTCCGTAGAGTTCACGGTTGAAGAGCTGCTGTGAATAAGGTAATCAGCATGAAATTGAAAAGGGTTGTTGTCATAAAGCGACACAGCCATGGCTGCATCAATGGCATTGGTATTATCCAGCCAATATTTTATACTCACACCGGTTGGTTCGCCCACAATTGCTCCTATACCAAATCCTTCCCGAGCCTCTGCTTGAGGTATTGCACTTGAAACAAGCAGTGATGCTGCAACAGCGAGGTTTCTGAGCTTAGTCAAATAATTCTTTTTGTTCATAATCGTGTCCTTTCGTTACAGATTCTTGAAATAAATAGTGTCTTTAAAGTCAAATGTTAAAAAAGTCCCTGCATGTAACTGCCAGTGATATATGAGCTGACAAAATCCTGGTTCCGCAGTCAAGATGAACGTCCTATTTTCTCAAGCTTCACCTCTCGTTCCTGAAATCATCAAATCAACGTATTGGTAACTGGCAGCCAAGGCACTTACTTTTTCACTTTGAATTTAGTTATAAAAAAAAATTATTTGCTCGGATTACAGCATACTTATCAAGAAAAAAAAGTGTTTGCTCTTATAAGAGACTGAGTGTGAGCAAGTCATGCATTCAATTAAGAGTTCGGGGCTTGCGCATAGCTGTTATTTTGTCGTACGTCGTGGAAATTTATGGTGATGCGCTTTGATCTATGCGGCATACCTGGTTTTAGCAGGGCGTTTCAGCAAAAAGCACGAAGGGCTGTTTTTTGCAGGTATTCGGGAAATTTTTTCGGGGATCTATTTTTTATATTGCCTCACTGTGAGGGGAATGGCGTGCAGGCAGCAGCCTTCTCCTGTACAGATTTTTTTAGAAACATGCTTTATTCAGATTCTTTTTGCTGATAATTCTATGACGGGTAGTGGTTTCGTCATCAGTGTAACCGTATTCTTATTTTTATCCCATGCATCAGTTTACAAAAACCCTGGTCACAACAGCACTTCCATATGCCAATGGTCCGGTCCATCTTGGTCATCTTGCAGGAGTTTATCTTCCTGCGGATCTCTATGTCCGCTACAAGAGGCTCAAGGGTGAGGATGTCATTCATATCGGCGGTTCAGATGAACACGGAGTGCCCATTACCATTACAGCCGAGAAGGAGGGGATCTCACCCCAGGATGTTGTTGACCGCTACCATCGCATGAATCATGATGCCTTTCTGAAGTGCGGCATTTCCTTTGATTACTATGGCAGAACCACCTCCAGGGTACATCATGCAACTGCACAGGAGTTTTTTTCAGAAATTGAGCAGAAAGGGATTTTTGTTAGAAAGACCGAAAAACTCTTTTTTGACCGCAAGGCAGACCGCTTTCTTTCCGACCGTTATGTGACGGGTACTTGTCCGATCTGCAATAATTCAGAGGCAAATGGTGATCAGTGTGAACAATGCGGGACTCACTTAAGTCCGCTCGAACTCATCAACCCGAAAAGCAAACTCTCGGATGCAACGCCGGAACTTCGCGATACCATGCACTGGTATTTCCCGCTCGGACGGTTCCAGGAACAGCTTGAAAGCTATGTGAGTCAGCATGAGGATGACTGGCGGCAGAATGTACTCAATTATACTCATACCTGGTTGAAACAGGGCCTGAAAGAGAGGGCGATAACCCGCGATCTCAGTTGGGGGATAAAAGTCCCACTGGAGAGCGATGAAGCTGCAGGTAAAGTTCTCTATGTCTGGTTTGATGCAGTTCTTGGCTATATCTCCTTTACCAGGGAGTGGGCAGAGAAGCAGGGGAAGAGTGAGCGTTGGAAAGAGTACTGGCAGAACCCTGACTGCCGTCTTGTTCACTTTATCGGCAAGGACAATGTTGTTTTTCATACACTGATGTTTCCTGCAATCCTGATGGCATGGAATGAGGGAAGAGAGAGCGGATGCTATAATCTTGCCGACAATGTCCCGGCGTCGGAATTCATGAATTTTGAGGGAAGAAAATTTTCCAAGTCAAGGAACTATGCGGTCTATCTTGGCGAATTTCTTGAAAAATTTCCGGCTGACACCCTTCGTTACAGTATTGCCATAAATTATCCTGAAAATAAGGATACCGATTTCAGCTGGCTGGATTTTCAGAACAGAACAAATGGCGAGCTGGCCGACACCCTCGGTAATTTTATCAAGCGATCAGTTGATTTTACCAATGCACGCTTTGACGGAGAGGTGCCGTATCAGTGCACTCCTGAAGACTGGAATTCATTGGGCATTAACTGGCCGGAGACCCTTGAGCAGCTTGATCTCGCTTATGAAGGCTTTCATTTCAGGGATGCAGTAACTCTCGGTATGGAGATTGCAAGGGCGGCCAACCGGTTCCTTACCGTGTCTGAACCATGGAAAGTGGTCAAGGTTGACCGTGAGGCCGCAGCAAAAACCATGGCCTTGTCTCTTAATTTGTGCCATGCGCTCTCCATTGCTCTTTTTCCGGTCATGCCTGAAACCTCTAACAGGATTCATGTCATGCTCGGCTTTCAGGGCAGCATAGAAGATCTTGTGACACCCGGAAAATCCATTGTTGCTGAACTTCTTTTGCCGGGGCTCAAAAAAGGGCACAAGATCAGTCCCAGATCAGAAATTCTTTTTACAAAAATAGAGGATAGCGATATTGCGCCTGAACTCAGAAAAATTGAGGAGCTGCTGGCTGAAGCGGTAAAACGGGAATCCGGAGCTGAGCAATGTCGAATGGAATTCAAGCCGGTCATCAGTTTCGATGATTTTCTCAAGGTCGATTTGAGAGTTGCCCGTGTTATTTCGGCCGAAACGGTTAAAAAAGCATCAAAACTCCTGAAACTTCAACTACAGGTTGGTTCGGTCACAAAACAGGTTCTTGCCGGAATTGCCAAAGAGTATACTCCTGAAGAAATGGTAGGAAAGAATGTTGTCATTGTCGCCAATCTTGCCGGGCGAACCATACGCGACGAGGTTTCAGAAGGAATGATTCTTGCCGTAGAGGGCGCTGACGGCAAGCTATTTCTTATAGAACCGGCGGGAACGGAAATAAATGGCAAACAAATACAATAAATATTTGGAAACGAAGATTTATTGCTTACATTGTCTGCACAAACATCGTGGGGTGGAGCAATTGGTAGCTCGTCGGGCTCATAACCCGAAGGTTGCAGGTTCAAGTCCTGTCCCCACCACCAGTTAAGCCGCCTCTTCAAAAGGCGGCTTTTTTGTTATTTTCCCTTCGGATTCACTCATGACTATTATTAACCGCACATTCCAAC
>JAAXWX010000009.1 GCA_013334755.1 Chlorobiaceae bacterium
AGCCAGTCGAAAAGCCGGCTGAAGAAATCTCTCCGGCTGTTGTTCCTCCAACCATGGGAATATTACCGGCAACCGAAGATATACCGGAAAGAAGTTCACGATGATTAAAGCGCATCGCAGCGAAAACGATGAGTACCTTGGCCGCGCGGTCAAGTTTTCCAACTGCGCAATGAGCTGCTTCCTGTCCCGCGGAAAATGAATCGGCAAGGGAACTGAATCCAACACTTATATTATTTATTGCCATTATCTTCTCTTCCTGATAATCAGTTTTAGTGATTACTTACTTGGATCTTGCCGATCCCTTCATAGCCGCAAATTGCCGCGAGGGATATATCGTCCAGCATCAGGCATCAGCACAAACTTGAGTTGTCGGGTCTGCCTGAGCAGATTTTTGAGCAACCCCTGTTGCACATTGAAGATGTTGAGCCAGTAAAAACAAGTGAGTTGCAGCAAATGATCGCTTGCCGTTATTCCGGTGAACTTCAGCTTGCGCAAAAGCCTCTCTTTCATTTGAAAAAGAGGCTTTCGGTTTTCATCTCATATGCGGTGCTTCTTATAAAGAAACAGCAAGATCTGAAAGATAGGTCTTGATTGACTGGTGTTTTCCAAGGCCAAGCTTTTTATGCATTCTGTAGCGGATACTTTCCATTCCTCTCGTTGATATTCCCACAGAGCGACCAATCTCCTTTGTATCGTAATTCAGCTTGACAAGAAGACTTATTCTCAGTTCACGCTGGTTGAGGTTGGCATGTTTTTTTTGCAGTTTCGATAAAAAGACTGAATCGGACTCGGTCAGCTCTATATTCAGACGTTTTTCTATCGTCTCGGTTTCTATGAGGCTCAGGCAGGAGTCGGTCATTATTCTTTTAACAGCCGAATCAATTTCAAGAGCATGTATTTGGTCGAGGAGGTTACGCAAGGAAGTGGTTTTTTCTGCGATTGCCGTGGATACTCTCGTCAGTTCCAGATCCTGATTTGCAATTCTTGTTCGAAGAGCGCTTATCTCTTTTTCGTAATCCTGAATGGATTTTGTATTCATTTGTGCTTGTGTGTTTATAGTTGTATGACGTGTTAGCGGAAGTAATATGTGTATTATTTTTATAAAAAATGAATAATTTTTACTTTTTCCTAAAAAAAATACTGTTATTTGTTCAGTCTTCACGCCAGTGAAGTAAGTGTATCCGATATTTCGGCGTTATATTTTGGGATTATTCATCACCTTAACCGGCTCATCGGTTAAAGAAAAGAAGAGATTTCCTGAAGGCCGGTTTTAATTGATTGGTGTTTTTCGAGACCCATTTTTTTATGCATCCGGTAGCGGATGCTTTCGGAACCTCGCTTTGATATTCCCAGTGCCCGGGCAATTTGCGAGTTGTCATAATTCATTTTCACCAGGAGAGCGAGTCTCAGTTCCCGCTGATTAAGGCTTGGGTGACTTTTCTGAAGTTTTAACAGGAATTCTGAATCACTCACGGTCAGAGGAATGTTGTCGTGAGGTTGTTCACTTCTTTCCGATTCAATAAGTTCCTGGCATTGTTTCAGTATTGTTGTTTTCAGTTCGGGGTCAATGTCGATCATGTGGATGGTGCTGCAAAGCTTCTGAAGTACTGCTGTTGTTTTGTTGATTGCAGTTGTCATTCTTCTGAGCTCATTTTCCTGGGAAGCGGTTTTGCTTTTCAGTGTAATCCTGTCCTGTTCAAGATCGCGTATCATTTGTTTATTCAGAGCGATCTCGGCGTTTAACTGGATGATCTTTTTTGACAGTTGTTCTTCTTTGTCGATTGCCAGTCGTTCAAGCAACAGTTGATGTTCTTTATCCCTTGCGTTCAAATCATTCTGAAGACTTTTAATTGCCATGAAAAAAGGATACAAGCTGTTTTCCCTCGGAGGTATGTTGATGTGCGGGTTTGTCATCTGCAGGAGACTTATACGGGCAACGGCGGCCAGGAATTCATTTTTGAGCTTTTCATCGCTGGATTCAACAGTGGAGAGGCTAAGTCTGCCGGTTTTGTATGCGATAACTTTTTCCATGGCATCTTTATAATTTGCGGCATAGAGCAGCCGGGTTTGTTCCGTTGAGATCGCCCCGAAGGTTTCTATATCGATTGCTATATCCGGATGAATGTTGTAGAGTACGACAAGGCGTATATTGCGGCCCCAGTTGAATATGAAGTTGAGAAAATCCTTTTTGTATTTGTAGGCAATACACCGGACATGATCAAAGTCAGCGATGATGTATAGTGATTTGTCGATCAGGTCAAGATCATTGAGTACTGCATGGAACTTTTTGGCTTCAATGCCGGAAAGAGTTATATCCGATTTTGCGTTGTGCGTCATAAAAATAATATCCTGTCCGATGCACCGGAACGTAGTATTGTAGCCGTCTTCATTATGCGGGGCTGTCCATTCAGGTTTTTCCTGAACAGGCAATTTGGATACCAGGCATTTATTCATTTTTCTTCTAAACTGTTGTTCTGAAAAAAACTAAGTTTTTTAGTGCTGCCCCTGTTTTTTTGGGGGGATCAAGATTGTCCCTGTTGTGCAGGGAGGAATGTTCTCAGTAATAATGGGGGTATATCAGACTTTTGTATGATGTTACGCTAATTTCTTCAATTATAGAGTATTATACCTTTAATAAATAATGTTAAAGAATAAAATGAAAAAATTATTGTTAACATGATCAGGATAGTGTTTATTTGCTATGAAGTTGTTGTCAGGTTGGTTCGATTCTGAATGGTTGCCTGCCAGCATGGTTATCCTCCTGATCAACGTGTCACAGCAGCAATAAATTCTCTCAGCATTGATCTTTCTTCACTCCTTGTATGTAGTAACAAGGGTATGGATATTCATGCACTTGACTGGATATGGGTTTTTGATCAGGATGTTTGAAGATTTCATTATTCCTCATTTCACGGGTGATCAAGGTATAAATTTACAGGTGCCAGCCTTTCTTTTTCTATTCAGCAATGATGAACGGTTCCCGTTATCTTTTTATTTTTAACCCGGCAGCAAATAAAGGTCGTGCGGCACGTAAGGCGGATTGGCTGAAGGCGCTTGTTGTTGACAGGAATGATTCTTCACTGATTACTACGGCTTATGCCGGACATGCCGGAGATATTGCCCGTTCCGAGATTCCTGAGAGTTCTTCTCTGATAGCTTGCGGGGGTGACGGAACGCTTCATGAAGTGATCAATGCTGTTGTCGGAGAGGGAGTCACTGTCGGGATTTTACCGATCGGGTCAGCAAATGATTTTATCAAAACACTGAATCCTCTTAACAAGTCTTATCCTGGAATCAGTCATTTTTTCGATGCGGGAAGTAAAAATGTTGACGTCGGGAGCGTTTTGTTTGGCAGAACTGACCACCGCTATTTTATCAACTCTCTTGGTATCGGTTTCACCGGCAGAGTTGCCAAGGCAGTTAAACGTCTGCCCTGGTTAAGAGGAGAGCTGAGTTACGTCTATGCGCTTTTCAGTGTTCTTGCCGATTATACATCATTGCCCATGCATATTACTATTACGCTGGAAGACTCTGTGCTGGAGCTTCATGAACCTGTGTTTGCTTTTTCTGTTTCCAACGGAAAAATTGAAGGTGGTAAATTTATGATTGCTCCACATGCAGAGTTATCTGACGGGTTGCTTGATGTCTGCATTCTCAAGGATATGCCGAAGCATGAATTTTTTCGCTTTGTGCTCAAATATCTTAAAGGAACACATATCAACGATCCCAAAGTCCTTTACTGCAAGGCGAAGGCGGTTGCCGTGACCTTGATTGCGCCGGATGTGATGCACATGGATGGAGAGGTCTATGATAATATTCACGGAAGAATTGGAATTTCGGTTGTGCCGGATGCTCTTCGCGTACTTTGCGATTTGCAGTCCGGTCCGAAAGTATAGGCAGCTATCCCTTCATTGCAGGATACTTTAAAGATCCGGCAAGTTCCCGGCTTTTTTTATATTCAATTAAGATGTTCAGATGTCCCTCTTTTTGTAAGGTTTTGTAACTGATCTGTATCCATTGTAGATAAAAAGGCTAATAGAATATAGGGCGTTTACCTTATGCAGGTTCTTGTTTTTGAAGACAGCAGGGTGCTGGATTTAAAGCCTCTTGTCAATCTTAAGCCGGTATATGGACTTTATGCCGGATTTCGCTCCCTTCAGGAAAAGCTCGAACATTCAATAAGGGGGGAAGTGAAGCTGACATACCATCTTCGCGGCTATCTTGCTCCCTTTTATGCCGAGCAGCATGCCGAATGTGTGGTCAACCGGCTTGAAGATAAGGAGGTGTTGCTCATCAATGGCCGTATAGTCTTTAATCAGGCTGCAGCCAGAGTGATTATCGAAGGTCTCTTTGATCCCGGCACAGCTTATATGCAGGGTGACGATTTGCTGTTTGCAAGAGTGCAGGCGTCCCTGATTACCGATTCCGCAGGCTTGATGCCGGATCTTATTGATACGTCAGTTCTTTCCGGACAGCTTGTTACTCAAGCGGTGACGGGATTCAGGATTATCAGTAATCTCTGGGATCTGGTCGCGTTCCATCCTGACGAGCTGCTCAAGGATGCTGAAACGCTTGAACTTGGGCGTTTTGAGGGGGAGGTTCACCCTTCGGCTGCCATTGTCAACCGTTCGAATATTTATGTTGGCCCTGGTGCAGTTGTTCGGGCTGGAGCCGTTCTTGATGCTGATGAAGGGTTTGTGGCAATTGGTGCCGACGCAATTGTTGATCCGCAGGCTGTCCTGATGCAGAATGTGTTTCTTGCTTCCAGGGTGAGGGTGAAAACAGGCGCAAAACTTTACAGTAATGTAGCGGTAGGGATGGCATCAAGAGTGGGCGGGGAGGTCGAGGATTCTCTTATTGAGCCTTTTGCCAACAAGCAGCATGATGGTTTTCTTGGACATTCTTACATCTCTTCCTGGTGTAATCTTGGTGCAGGTACGAATACAAGTGACCTCAAGAATAACTACAGCCGGATACAATTGTTGCATAATGGCCGATTGCGGATGACTGGTCTTCAGTTTCTCGGATTGCTGATGGGTGATCACAGCAAGAGCTCCATTAATTCGATGTTTAATACCGGAACCATTGTTGGAACAGGAGCGAACATTTTCGGCGGAGGATTTCCTCCGAAAGAGGTACCCTCTTTTTCCTGGGGTGGTATTGATGGTTTTATACCATATGAAATTGAAAAGGCCGTTGAAACAGCAAGGAGGGTTATGGAACGTCGTCAGGTTGTGATGAGCAGCTCCTATGAGTCAATGTTCCGTTTTGTTGCTGGCATGGAGAGCGCGTCGCCAATATTTGTATAATTTTAAGTATGGATTTGCATGATTCTTGTTGTCGATAATTATGACTCTTTTACCTATAATCTGGTTCAATATATTGGAGAGTCCGGTAAGAGTGTTGAGGTGTACCGTAATGATGAGCTTTCTGTCGGAGAGATTGTTGCCATGGCTCCCGAAAAGATTGTTATTTCGCCGGGACCGGGTACTCCGGATGATGCTGGTGTATCGGTTTCGCTGATACATGCCGTAAAGGGTAAAATTCCTCTTCTCGGGGTTTGTCTGGGGCATCAGTCAATTGGTGCTGCTTTGGGTGGAAACGTGGTGAGGGCTTCCACTATCATGCATGGCAAGACCTCGCAGGTTTATCATGATAATCAAGGCATTTTCAGAGGAGTTGATAATCCGTTTACAGCAACACGGTATCACTCTCTTATTGTGGAGCGCGAGACGCTTCCTGAGACGCTTGCTATCCGGGCCTGGACGGAGGATGGAATCATCATGGGGATGGATTCAGAGCAGCTTCTTCTCTATGGTGTTCAGTTTCATCCGGAATCGATCATGACCAGTGAAGGCAGAAAAATTATCAGGAATTTTCTTGAACTGTAGTATTTGATTGAGAGGATCCAAGCGTATGGATATTTATCGCTGTTCTTCAGGAAAAGAGAGGGAGAGTACCGGTAATGGCGAAGCCCTGCATGTCGGTTTAAATCGGGAAAGTGATGCAATGGCTGACGGATGGCGGGTGTTCAAGATCATGGCAGAATTTGTCAGCGGTTTTGAAATGATGTCTGATGCTGGTCCGGCTGTTGCTGTTTTTGGCTCAACAAGAGTCACTTCAGATAGTCCTGAATATCTTCTCGCCGAGAGACTTGGCTGCCTGCTTGCAGGTGAAGGATTTTCTGTAATAACCGGGGGAGGACCCGGTGTTATGGCTGCGGCGAACAAGGGGGCACAAAGTGCCGGCGGTGCATCTATCGGTTTCAATATCAAGCTCCCAAACCAGCAAAAGCCAAATAAATATATTGATCATGATAAAGTAGTCAGTTTTCAGTATTTCTTTGTGCGTAAGGTGATGTTCATGAAATACGCCCAGGCATTTATAGCCCTTCCGGGTGGTTATGGTACACTTGATGAAGTGATGGAAGCTATTACATTAATACAGACAGGGAAAAGTGAGCGTTTTCCTGTTATATTAGTGGGAAAGAGCTATTGGGAAGGGTTGTACCGCTGGATTGAGGAGACCATGTGCAGGGAGAAGGGCTTTATCCATGCTGACGATCTTGGATTCATTTATCTTGAAGATAGTCCGGAAGAGGTTATAGCAATTATCAAAAGATTTTATCCTGATGGCTATTCCCTGAATTTTTAATGAGCAATTGTCTGTCGGAAGCTCTCTTTTCAGCCATCTCAGAAGCGTGTCCGATTCAGACGCCGTCAGTTGTGGATCAGGTTTCCGGAGTTAAGAGCATTGTTGATGAGCCGACCGTTTTGAAATTCCGCTTTGGATTCGGGCTTTGTTCTTATATTTCCCTTTCTAAAAAATTCAGAATATTCCGGCCAGATACGACGATGCCGGTGGTCAGCCAGGATCTTCCCCAAAAAACTGAACGTAATTCCTGTTAATTTCAAAAGAGTGATATCGTGATTTTTCCCTGTGAAAACGCCGTCTGGTATTATCTACCTCAAATCAGGGCTGATCTTGCCATTGAGCTCGTAAAAACCGGCATGACGCAGTCTATGGCGGCCAAGAAACTTGGTGTTACCCCCGCTGCTGTTTCGCAGTATATTCATAAAAAACGGGGTATGCAATCGATCAAAAGCCGGAGCTATCGCAAGGAGATTGAGCTGGCGGTTAAAAAAATCTGTGAAGAGGACTCGTCGGATGACCTTCATCGTATAGTCTGCAACTGCTGTCACCTGCTGCAAAAGGAAAATGAACAGAAAACGTGCGGCAAACAAGGTTGATGAACTTTACAGTTCAACAATGATATGCTCTTCCGTTGCTTGTCCGTTCAACAGATTTTTCAGGGTGTCGATCAGTTCCATGCCATATTTGTTGAGATAATAAAAAATATTGATCAACCGTTCCTGCGGTAATCCCTCCGGAAACAGTGCGGTTTCAGCTTTCAATATCTGATCAAGAAGTTCTTCATGTTTGCGTCGGCTTGCTTTCCATGTTTTTTGTTCAATATTTTCGATAATTTTTCCTGACTGGACGGATGATGCCGCCAGAAGCGGTTCAAGAGTCGGGTCAATCTTGGCAAGCACCGGCCCGAGGGCGGCAAACACCCGGTTGATTTCCGCCTTTGTCTCTTCGAACAGCGTGTCAAGTTGAGGATTTTCATTAATACCGACGGCATTTTTTTTCAGCTGCTGAAGGTTGCCGAATACCGCATGGTAAATTTGTTTGCGCGAAAATCCCGGTTTTCCCGTGACCTGGAGCAATTTATCCATGATTCGGCTTATTTTAGGTTCAACCAGTGTAAAACTCCCTCTTGGGATGATGAATGGCATGGTGATGCCAAAGTGCTCGTAGTTTTTCCGGTACTGCGCAAGGTAGCTGATTTCCCCAGGTCCGGCAATGCAGGCGAAGGTTGGCAGGATGTAGTCCTGAATAATAGGTCTGAGAACAACGTTGGGGCTGAACTGCTCAGGGTGATCCTGACAGAGTTCAAGTATCTGGTGTTTTGAATAGCGTTGTTTGTCGGGCAGAATGGAGAAAGAGTCATCTGACGGGTGTTCAATTTTCTGCCTCTGTCCAAGATGGTTGATATGAAAAAGATTAACCGTTCTTGGTTTTGTTTGTGCTGTGTAGCCCAGGTTTTCGAGATATGAACTTTGTGCTATCACATTATATGAAGATGCCGGTGAGGATGAAAGCTCTCTCAAAAAGATCTTTGTTGAAAGTTGCTTGAACTCGGGATCCTGGCTTGAGAGAAGAATCAGGGGCTGCTCACGGAAAAGCCGCATCATGGTACGGGCAAAGCTCATCTCAAAGGTACTCCCCGGGAAATAGCACTCCGTGAGGATATCCGACACACTCTGTTTGTGGATGGAATCCGGTAAAAGTCCAAGAAACTCTTCGACGGTTCGGCTGATCTCTTCTCCGAAGCAACTGTTTGCAACCATCTGATCCGGCAGTCGCCTGTATGGCTCCTGATTGAAGTGAACGACCTGGTTTTCAGAAAAAATGGCGGTGTGGGCAGATTCATCAAAGTCATGGTCTTCTCCTTCGAGCCAGAAGAGAGGCACAAAATCGTATTCGGGAAAGAGTGTTTTCTGCCGTTCTGCAAAGATAATTGCGGTCAGCGCTTTATAAATCGTATAAATCGGTCCGGTAAAGAGGCCGAGTTGCTGTCCGGTAACGATGACCATGCATCTCGGTGATCGGAGTTTTTCAATTTCTTTGAAGTGAAGTTCAGTAGCTCCGTAGCGACTGTTTTGCTTTGAAAGGATCCGTACAAGTGTTTCCCTCTCAAAGGTTCTTGTCCCGAGCAGCCCAAGCTGACGGTAATAATCTGCCTCTCTCTGGTAATCAAGGTGAAAGCATTCAGCAACTAACTCTGAACGCTCAGATCCTTCCGCTGTATAGTCACGGAAAAGTTTTGAAAATCCTTTTTTCGGTGTCAGGATATTTTTGTACTCAAGCAGATAGGTGTTCACTTTGTTATTTTTGCAGGTTCCATTGTTCAAGGGCGCTGATAAACTGGTGGTTGGTCAGATCGCATGAAAGTGGTGTAACGGTCACAAACTTCTGCCGTATGGCAAACTCATCTTTGCGCAGCGTATCGTCAAGCAGGCGCAATGTTCCGTTAAGCCAGTAATAGGGGTTGCCGAACATATCGTTTCGTTCAATGGCATCTTCTTCCCATCGTGATCGGCCCTGTTCGGTGACGACGATACCGGCAATCTGCGATTCCGGTACATTAGGAATATTGACGGAAAGAATCGTATCGGCTGGCAACCCTTCAAGAAGCACCTTTTTTGCCAGTTTTCGTGCAAATTTTCCTGCATAGGTAAAATCGGCATCTTCGTAAGTTGTCAATGAAAAGGCAAGTGAGGTGATTCCCTGAATCGCTCCTTCAAGAGCGGCAGCTACGGTGCCGGAATAAAGTGTGTTGGTTGCTGTGTTACTTCCATAATTAATGCCTGAGACAATGAGATCTGGTTTTGAGGGTAGTATATGGCTCAGCGCAACCTTGATGCAGTCTACAGGGGTGCCGGAGACGGTATAGCCAAAAAAGCGGTTGTTTTTGAGGAATTTCTTGATTCTCAGCGGAACACCAAGTGTCATGGCATGGCTCATTCCGCTGTGAGGTTCGGCCGGAGCCACGACTGTAACCAAACCGATTTTTTTCATTGCGGCTGCCAGTACATGTATGCCCTCTCCTTCAATACCGTCATCATTACAGACCAGTATGTGAGGTTTTTTAAGAGTATTGATGTTTTTCTGTTCGTTTATCATGGAGATGTTTCAGGTCTGATGTATCGCGGCAGTTCGTGCGCGTAAAATAAAAAAAAGTTCTTCTCAGAAATTATGGCCAATACTGAAATAAAAGACCGTATCAGAATGTCTGAGTGATGTGAATTCAGTGTTATGTACTTCCTCAAGAAACGGGAACGTTGTTGATATAGTGAACCTTGCCGGACCGACAGGGGTTTCCCATATCATGCTGCTTCCAATTCCGTGAATAAGGCGTGTCGAAGAGATATCTTCCAGCTCCTCCCAGACATTTCCAACGTTGTAGTGCAGGATCAGCGATGCTGGAAAGAGAATGGCAAATGAGGGCTTGTAGCGCAGATGTATTCCTGCTGCAGCCATATTATTGCAGGGAAGTTCGTTTTCTTTTAACCCTATGAAGCGTTGGCTGTAAGTTGTTCCTGGCCCTCCGAGGAAAAATTTCTCCGACAGCGGCATATTGCTGCTGCTCAGTCCGAAAAGTCCTGAAAGCTGCAGCGTTATTTTACTTCCTATCCGGATATTTTCTTCGTGGTTGCCCGATACCTGCCAGAAAATATCATGATTGTCAAGCATGATAGGTGTCATCGAATATCTCAGGCTTGTATAGGTCCCCGAAGCAGGAATCAGTGGAGTGTCTCTTGAATCAAGGGTAAACTGTGTTCCGATGGAGAGCATATTATTATGTCCGGTATTCAGTGCTTCACCATAGCTTTTTTCATCATAGGATTGTGAGTTTTGGAGGGTTATATCGGCAATAAAGTGTCCGTTTTTTCTGATTCTTGTGCCAAAGGCCTGGCTGATCCCGTATTTCTGGATCCCGTAGTTTTTTATATCGCCGTCTGTGTTGCGGTTTTCGAACATGTGCTGCTCGTAGAAGAGGCGTGAAGAGGTCGTCAGATGGGATGGCCCTATGCGCGGCATATTGAACTCAAAGTTCACGAGGTTGCTTTTTCTTCCTGCTTTCAGCCAGCCTCCTATTGAGCTGGTTGTTCCACCGAGATTTTCGTTTCTGATATCAAGGAGTAACTGGGCATTGTTTGTTTCATCATATCGTAGTCCAAGCCGGAGCACTGATGATGGCTTTTCTTCAAGAGAAAACCTGAGCAGCGGTTTTTTGTCAGGATCTGCTGCTGCCGGAGATTCCGAGGAGATGGAGACACGACTGAAAACTCCTGTTTCGTAAAGATTGTTGACCGATTCTTCGGCCTTCTGGATGCTGAGTGCTCGTGTGGTATCGATTTTTATTTCCCGTGCTATAGCAGTTATTCCTGTGTTTTTTTTGTCCCTCTGTATCGCAATGCTATCCGGTTTTCCGGAAGAAACTCTCAGTTGCAGGGTGTCTTGATTTATGGTGACGCGTTCTAAAGTAACAAGGCTATACCCTTTGTCTCTGTATTTTTTTACCAGTGCTTCAAGAACTCTGCTCCCGGTGGTATTCGTATAGAGTGTTTCCATTACCGGTTTGAAACAGGATTCGATCTCTTCGGATGACAGTGTATCGGGAGGACCACCTGTAACCGTTATTTTTTTTATTCTTGGCAGTGGTACAAGGTGAAAAACCGCTGTTTTGCGCTTTTTGTCAAGTTCCGCATAAACCGAGGTGAAGAGATCAGTCGCCAGAAGTTCCCGAAGGGTTTCGCCGAGATCGGTTGCATTGCGGACAATGGCTGAAACAATAAGATAATGTTCCCGGAATTCCGGATTTTCTTCCGCGAACAGGATCGTTTTTGAATACGTTCCTATTGCTATTTTTATGTGACTCTTGTTTTCAATACTGCGATTTATGGTTCCTGCCAAAACTTTTCCTTTGGCATAACCTGCATCTACAAGAACCTTGATATCGGAAAAATCAGTGGCTTTGTGTTCGTTGAGTTCAGGAGTTATGACAATATCTGCTTTGGCAAGCTGTGCAGGATACTGCAGTTTTGTCAGGATAGTCATGGCTTGATCGGCAGCTTTCCAGGGGAGATCAAGTTCCCCGCCGGTTGCATACATGCTGCCGTGTGTATCGACTGCAATTTTATAGTGAGCATTGAAGGTATCGAGTTCATCGACCGGCAGATTTGCAACGAGTCCGCCGTCAACCAGTTGATAACCGTTACGTATGATCGGTTCAAAAAGAATCGGAATGGTACTGCTTGCCCGCATAGCTTCTGACAGGGAGCCTGAGGTTAGCGTAATACGCTTTCCCGAGACAAGGTCAGTCGTTACCGCCTTGAAGTTGACAGGAAAGGTTGAAAAATCACCCGAAGCCTTGTAAATACTGTTCAAAACCAGGCTGTCAAGGGTTTTTGTCAGATTTTGTGAGGAATTAAGCGATTTAGGCATCAGCAGTTTCATCTTGTAGAAACGGATCGCTATGGAGGAACGGTCGCGGATCCTTTGCTGCTCAAGAAAAATGTTTGAGCGGGCATAATCATTATGAAGAGAAATCATGGATTGCCAGGGGAGGGTATGGGCAATCTCATCAAGTTCTTCAGGGCTGTACCCGCAACTGTAGAGCCCTCCTATAATGGCACCCATGCTTGTGCCGGCAATAAAATCAATCGGGACATTTTCCTCATCAAGCGCTTTGAGGACACCTATCTGTGACAGCGCGTTGGCTCCCCCCCCTGACAGTGCAAGTCCAACGGTTTTTCTGGAAGGCCTCATTGCGTGGCGCAGAGTATAGCGGTGCAAGGGAAGTTTAAGCGTGTCGGGATAGACCAGCATGGTCGGCGAAGCAATAACATCGGAAGGAGCTGTTACTTCCGACAGTAGAGCGGCAATAAGGGCTGCTATGCAGAAAAGTGTTCGGACGTTCAACAATGGTGGTGCTCCTGGTTCATGAGTCTGTGATAAGGGTTCTTTCTGCCGGCTGCTTTTGAGATCTCATACGGACTTCATATCTTGAGCTTTAATGTATAACCTTTACTTCTCATTGTAAAAATGGCTTGGTTTAAACGGGTAAAACCCTCAATACGTCCGACCGACAAACGTGATATGCCGGAAGGGTTGTGGTGGAAATGTGAAGAGTGTGGAGCGATGCTTCATAAAAAACAGTTTGAAGACCATTTCTTTACCTGTTCGGAATGCAGTCACCATTTCAGAATCTCCCCCTATAAATATTTTTCGATTCTTTTCGACGACGACAAATACTCCGAGTTTGATGATCATCTGCGTTCGGCCGATCCTCTTGGTTTCATTGATACAAAAAAATATCCTGACCGTGTTCATGATACCATTGAAAAAAGCGGAAAAACAGAAGCATGCCGGAATGCCCATGGAGAGAGCGGCGGGAATGCTCTTGTTGTTTCAGCGATGGATTTTGGTTTTATCGGTGGTTCAATGGGGTCGGTTGTTGGTGAAAAAATTGCGCGTGCCGTTGATAAGTCACTTGAACTTGACGCACCTCTTCTTGTTATTTCCCAGTCGGGAGGAGCCCGAATGATGGAGGGCGCCTTCAGTCTTATGCAGATGGCCAAAACCGCAGCCCGGCTTACCCGGTTGAGTGAAAGAAAACTGCCGTTTATCTCTCTGATGACTGATCCGACCATGGGCGGAATCAGTGCCTCCTTTGCCATGCTTGGGGACATCAATATCAGTGAGCCGAAAGCCCTTATAGGATTTGCGGGTCCCAGAGTGATCAGGGATACCATCAAAAGGGATTTGCCCGAAGGATTTCAGCGAGCCGAATTTCTGCTTGAACACGGTTTTCTCGATCGGATTATCCATCGAAGGGATTTGAAAAATGAACTGGTCAGCATGCTTGCTATGCTGAAGGTTTAGCTCCACGAAAGTGCTGCCGATGTAACAGGAAATTGTGTCATGAAGATTTTTTTTATTTCAAGGGCAATTTCCTGGTGTTCCTGCTGTGTGCTTTTGTCGGTTCGCACCTCCAGATAGTGGATCCAGCTTCTTACTGAACCCTTCATATAGAGTTTTGTCTGGGTTCCCATAGGCAGGAGCACTCTTGCGCACTCCTTGGCGATTCCCTTTTCAAGAGCTTCATTGTACGCTTCAAGCGTCAATTGGGCAATGCGGTACTGTGCCTCATCAAACCATTGTATTGTTTTTTCGTCGAGATCGTTCAGCGAGTTCTGCCGGTTTTTACTGTCCTGGCGTCTCGGCTGGTATCGCTCAATTTCCTGGGCTTTGGCGTAGCGTTGTGAAAATTCCTGGAACTGAAAACTTTTATGGCGGAGAATCTGTGGTGAAATGGCTCTTGAGGTCACAATTTCAACGGTCATATCAACCATTTCAAAGACGCTCCAGTGCTTGTGTGCAATACAGTAGGCGAGCAGTTTTTCATAATCGGGCGTCTCCTGATGCGGGCTGGATACTCGTGCGCAATAGGCAATTAGACCTTCGGGGGAGAGCGGCTGATTTTCAACCTGGATAAGCGGAGAGGTGACCGAGATGAGCCGTACCTGCATGTTCCTCAATGTTTTGGTTGTGTTGAAACTCAATATAGAGAAATGGATGCAGTTTTCCTGCCTCTCCGTTTTTGGTGGAAAGCATCCTTTTTTGCTAATTGGAACCGGATTTCTTGATTTGTTGTTATCACTACGTATTTTAACCATTCGTATCAGGGTTTCGGGTATTGGGTAGCATGGAAATAAACCCGATCCGATCTCTATGTGGTTGTGCAAAGACTTACCAAACTCAAACGACAGGGCAGTTATGGCAAATATTAATTTCGGTTTTGAACACCATGCCAGAAAAATGTATTCAGGGGCAATAGAAGAGGGAATCACCAACACTCTTGTTCCCATGGTTATAGAAACTTCCGGGCGGGGTGAGCGTGCTTTCGATATTTTTTCACGGCTTTTGCGTGAACGCATTATTTTTCTCGGCAGCGGTATTGACGAACATGTTGCAGGGCTTATCATGGCCCAGCTTATTTTTCTTGAGTCAGAAGATCCTGAGCGCGATATATACATCTATGTCAACTCTCCGGGCGGCAGTGTCTCTGCCGGTCTTGGAATCTACGATACCATGCAGTATATCCGTCCCGATGTTTCGACCGTCTGTGTCGGTATGGCTGCAAGCATGGGCGCATTTCTTCTTGCCAGCGGAGCGAAAGGCAAGCGAGCATCCCTTCCCCACTCAAGGATCATGATTCATCAGCCATCCGGTGGTGCACATGGACAGGAGACTGATATTGTCATCCAGGCCCGGGAGATCGAGAAGATTCGAACGTTGCTTGATGAACTGCTTGCAAGCCATACCGGCAAGGATGTACAGAAGATACGTGAAGATTCAGAACGGGATAGATGGATGAATGCCACGGAGGCGCTTGATTACGGTATTATCGACGCCATTTTCCAGAAACGTCCCCTGCCTGAAAAGAAGGACTAACCCCGACCGATTTATCATGAGTGATCAGACCGAAGTATTCAATCTGGAAAAAAGCTATAATCATCACGAAGTCGAAGAGCGGTGGGGAAGTGCACACTGGGAGGCCTTAGGCAGCTTCCATGCTGAAAGCTCCAGCGTGCTGGAAAAGGGAAAAGAGCCCTATACGGTTCTCATGCCCCCGCCTAATGTGACAGGAAGTCTGACGCTTGGCCATGTACTGAACCATACCCTGCAGGATATTTTTATCCGATACAACCGTATGACGGGAAAAGAGGCCTTGTGGCTTCCGGGTACCGATCATGCTGGTATTGCAACGCAGACGGTCGTTGAGCGCAAGCTGAAGAAAGAGGGAATAACCCGCCACGATCTTGGCCGCAAGGAGTTTCTCGGCCATGTCTGGCAGTGGAGGGAGGAGTATGGCGACCTTATTCTCCGGCAGCTTCGCCGGCTTGGTATCTCCTGTGACTGGCGGCGAAACCTCTTTACCATGGATGAAAGCGCCTCAAAAGCGGTCATCAATGCCTTCATTACCCTCTACCGTGACGGATTGATCTACCGTGGCACCCGTATCATCAACTGGTGCCCCGTGTCACAGACGGCGCTCTCCGATGAAGAGGTGATCATGAAGTCACGCAAGGATCAGCTTGTCTATGTTCAGTATGCGCTTGTAAGCCATCCAGGCCGATTTATCACCATCGCTACCGTCAGGCCTGAAACCATTCTTGCCGACGTTGCCATTGCTGTCAATCCCGCAGATCCCCGTTATGCTGATCTTGTGGGCGAGCTTGCTGTTGTGCCGGTTGCCGGGCGCTATATTCCCATTATTGCGGACGACTATGTTGATATTGAGTTTGGTACCGGTGCGCTGAAAATCACTCCGGCACATGATGCCAATGACTATGAGGTTGCCAAACGCCATAATCTACCCATCCTCTCTGTTGTCGGCAAAGATGGCAAAATGACCGACGAGTTCGGTTATGGCGGTATGGACCGGTTTGCTGCCCGTGAAAAAATTCTCAAGGATTTGGAAGAACTTGGCGACCTTGTCCGGGTTGAGGAGTATGAGCACAATGTGGGCTATTCCGAAAGGGCCGATGTGGTTGTTGAACCCTATCTTTCCGAGCAGTGGTTTGTTAAAATGAAGCCGTTGGCCGAATCTGCCCTGCAGGTCGTCAATGACGGCGAAATACGCTTTCATCCTCCTCACTGGATCAACACCTACCGTCACTGGATGGGAAATATCCGTGACTGGTGCATCTCCCGCCAACTCTGGTGGGGTCACCGCATTCCGGCATGGTACGATGGTGACGGAAAAGTATGGGTTGCCGCATCCTATGAAGAGGCCTGTCATCTTGCCGGTACTGACAAACTGGTGCAGGACGATGATGTGCTCGATACCTGGTTCTCTTCGTGGCTCTGGCCACTGACAACGCTCGGCTGGACGGACAGGCAGAGTGATAATCAGGATCTCAGGGCCTTTTATCCCACCGATACGCTGGTAACCGGACCGGATATCATTTTTTTCTGGGTTGCCAGAATGGTGATGGCCGGACTCTATTTCAAGGGGGCGGTTCCTTTCCGTGACGTCTATTTTACAAGCATTATCCGTGACATGAAGGGGCGCAAGCTCTCAAAGTCACTTGGTAATTCGCCTGACCCGATCAAGGTGATGGATACCTATGGTACCGATGCCCTGCGTTTCACTATCATCTACATTGCTCCTCTCGGGCAGGACGTTCTGTTTGGCGAGGAAAAGTGCGAACTTGGCCGTAATTTTGCTACCAAAATATGGAATGCCTCCCGCCTTGTTTTCATGCAGCGCGAGAAATATTTCCGCGATCATGAAGAGTTTTCCGCCCTGTATCTCAAGTTCGATGCCCGTTCCGCAGCAGTTGATCTTGCCGGTGAGTGGCTCCTGGCAGGATATCACGGCATGCTTGACCGCTATCACACTGCCTTCAGTCAGTTCAGGGTCAATGACATCGTCAAAACGCTCTATGACTTTTTCTGGCGTGACTATTGTGACTGGTATCTTGAAGCCCTGAAGGTTCAGCTTTCAGGTGATTTGACGAGGGCAGAGGCCCAGCAGGCAGTCTGTCTTGCGGTTCATGTGCTTGAAGGTACCCTTAAGGCGCTCCATCCGGTTATGCCGTTCATTACTGATGAAATATGGCATCAGGTTCTTCAGCGTTCGTCGGAGGAGAGCGTAGCCCGTTCGCCGATGCCCCTTTCCGATCCGGATCTTGCAGCAACCGACCTCCGCGGGTTTTCCCTGATACAGAAGCTGGTTACCGAGGTCAGAAGTCTCCGTTCGCTTTTCGGTGTTCCTCACAGCAGCCGGGCATCGGTTCTACTCAGGCCGGGCAGTGAAGTTGACAAGCAGCTTTTTGAAACCAGCCTGCCTTTGATTGCCTCGCTTGGCCAATGCATTCCGCAACTCATGGCAGATGCAGAACGTCCGCCACACGCCGCAGGTTCAGTGGTTGAGGGCAATGAACTATTTATACTGCTTGAGGGGTTGATATCATTTGACAAAGAGCGGGTTCGTCTTCAGAAAGAGATTGGTAATATTTCCTCCTATGTTGCCTCAATTCACAAAAAACTGGCAAACAGGGGATTTGCAGATAATGCCCCACCGGATGTGATTGCAAAAGAGCGTGAAAAACTTCGTGAGGCTGAGGATAATCTCGAAAAACTCAATAGCAATCTTGCCGTTCTCAGTGACTGAAGATGATGAACCGGCTTAATTATTTACTGATAACAGTCGGGTTGTTTTTGGAACAAAAAAACTTTTTTTTCAGGTTAACTTAACCTGAAATGCTATATTCCGACTTTTACGGTGTTTCATGCAAGCCGTAACGAGAGGTATTAAACGCTGAAGTTCGCAAGGAGACGTTATACATGAGGCAACTCAAGATAAGCAAACAGATAACCAACCGGGAGAGCCTCTCTCTTGATCGTTACCTGCAGGAGATAGGCAAATATGACCTGTTGACAGCAGAAGATGAGGTCAAGTTGACCAAAGCGATCAAGGAGGGTTTTGATATGCCGGTCGATACGACGGAATACAAGCGGGCAAAACGTGCGCTTGACAAGCTGATCAAGGGTAACCTGCGGTTCGTTGTTTCTGTTGCCAAACAGTACCAGAATCAGGGGCTTACACTTGGTGACCTGATCAACGAAGGAAATCTTGGCCTTATAAAGGCTGCAAAGAGGTTTGATGAAACCCGGGGCTTCAAGTTTATTTCCTATGCGGTTTGGTGGATTCGTCAGTCTATTCTTCAGGCACTGGCAGAACAGTCCCGGATTGTCAGGCTTCCTCTTAACAGGGTAGGCACACTCAACAAAATCAGCAAAGCGTACAGTCAGCTTGAACAGGAATTTGAGCGCGACCCGAACACAAGAGAACTGGCGACCCTTCTTGAAATGGATTCGCAGGATGTTGCCGATACCCTGAAAATTGCAGGCCGGCATGTTTCGGTCGATGCCCCTTTTGCCCAGGGTGACGATAACCGTCTGCTCGATGTGCTGCAGAACGATGGCCATCTGCCCGATTACGGTCTTAACCGCGATTCACTGACCCTTGAGGTCGAACGCTCACTCTCCGTCCTTGCACCGAGGGAAGCAGACGTCATCAAGTCCTACTTCGGTATTGGCATGGATAATCCGCTCACGCTTGAAGAGATCGGTGAAAAGTTCCGCCTGACCCGCGAACGCGTCCGCCAGATCAAGGAAAAGGCAATACGCAGACTCCGCCAGTCGGCTTACAGCAAGATTCTTAAGGAGTATATCGGAAGCTGAAGTAACGCTATTACTTTATTCCAGGGTTTATCCCATTTTTATAAAGGCATCGGAAACAAACCGGTGCCTTTGTGTTTATAGCCAGGCACTACGGAGTCCAAGATCCTAATATTCTATGGTGGAGGAGCGAAAAGTGTTTGATTGATTGGGTGAAAAAATGTATAGTCATTGTATATACTAAAACGAGGAGGCGTTATGATTACAAAAGTTCAGAAATGGGGCAATAGTCTTGCCTTGCGAATACCCAAAGCATTTGCTATCGGCACTCGACTTGAAAATGAGTCTTTGGTGGAAATAACTGTTGTTGAAGGTCAGCTTATCGTTAAACCGGTTGTTGCACCGGATTGGACGCTTGACGCACTGTTAGCAGGCATCAACAGCAATAATCTCCATCACGAAGTTGATACTGGTGCTGTTTCAGGAAATGAAGTATGGTGAAAACTATGGCATATATTCCTGAAAGCGGAGACATCATCTGGATTACGCTTAATCCGCAAGCAGGACATGAGCAGGCTGGACGACGGCCGGCATTGGTTTTATCCCCGGCGGCTTATAACGGGAAAGTCGGATTAGCTGTTCTCTGCCCCATTACAAGCCAGATAAAGGGTTATCCTTTTGAAGTCAAAATACCGGATGGTCTGGAAGTCAGCGGAGCAATTCTGTCTGATCAGGTGAAAAGTCTTGATTGGAACGCGAGAAAAGCAGAGTTTGGCTGCAAATTGCCATCTGCCTCATTCAACGAAGTTGTGCAAAAGTTAAACACATTACTTCCTCAGAAAAGTCAAGGCGTGTAAAATTCGCGCATTTGTTCTGTTCCCTCTTCGGGTTGGTTTTCTGTTCAGGTTCTCCCGCAACTTCCAATATTCAGTTTGACGCTGTTAGCCCTGACAGTATCTCCGTCTCTTAGTCCGAGTGTTTCTGCGGCGTTGCCGTTTCTGATGGCGATTTCAATCATGCCGAAACTTCCCTTGTAGGCGAGCGGATGGCGGTCGGGAACTTCGCCATAGGTGCCTGAAACCGGCAACTGCTCTTCTCCGGCACTGATCAGCCACTGTTTAGAGTGATCAAGCAGTTCCGCTTCAAGCGAAGTTACCAGATTGCCGAAATGATCGGTAAAGATGATGCGGCCTTCCCATGAGTCACCGTGATCACGGGTATGGCAGCGAGGCATCGGAATTCTTTGGCATTCCGCCGGATCGAGTTCTCGGCCAAGTTCATGGATCGCAACGCCGGAAGCGAGGTGCGCGGCAGCAGGAGAAAAGAGATCCCTGCCGTGAAAGGTTGAACTCAGGAGTGGCAGCAGGTATCGCTTGTCAGTGATGGTGACACACTGTTTTACTGCTTTGTATTGAAGAATCGGTGTAAGCAGTCCATTATCCGGTGCAAGGAAGATGGCGCGCTCTGTTTCAAGGGCAATTGCATTTCTTGATGTGCCGACGCCGGGATCGACTACCGAAACAAAAATGGATCCTTCGGGGAAGAAATCGGCTGACTTTTCAAGAAGAAACGCACCCTGAACGATGTTCTGGGGTGTAATGGCATGCGTCAGGTCAATGATGCGGGCAGCAGGGGCGATCGACAGGATGACGCCCTTCATCTGCCCGACATAGGTGTCGCTGATACCGAAATCGGTCATCAGAACGATAACAGGAGGTGCGTCGGTCTGCATGGTTTTCAGTCTACAGCGGTTTTATAAATGGCATAACCGACGCCGAGAAAGAGGATATTCGGCAGCCATGCGGCGAGCATCGGGTTTATAATGCCCTGGTATCCGGCGATGGCGGTGGTTTTCTGCAGTCCCAGAAAGAGGAAACCCGCGAACAGTGTGATGCTTATTTCAGAGGCGAGCCCGCCCCGCTTTTTTTTGGCGGAAAGGGGAACACCGATGAGAATGATAATAAGCGAGGCGAAGGGCAGTGCAATTTTATTGTGAAGCTTTACCATTGAGCGCTCCAGCCCGGAAAAACCGGCATGTTGTTTTTCTGCAAGGTACCGGTAATGGCGGATGATGTTCATTTCGTCCGGCTGCAGATTGAGTTCCGCCAGTGTCTTCGGTGAAAGGCCAAGTTTTACCGATTTCAAAGGGGTGAAGTGAAATTCCTCATTCTCTGCGGCAAACAAGCGGGTTGACGCATTCTGCATCATCCACAGGCTCTTTTCCGGATCATAACGCATGGTGTCAGCATCGATTCGCGATATCAGTCTGGTGCCAATGAACTCTTCAATGGAAACCTTCAGGAGCTTTGCGTTGTCAGGAGCAAGGGTTCCTATCGAGATGATGCGGTTTTCATTATCAAGGATATGAACATTGCGGTTTTCATGAGGCATGGAGGGATTTCTTGTCAGATAATTTTGTTCAAACGTATTTTTTCCGCTGAATGTGGCAGGAGAGATCCATCCTGCATTGAGCAGATTCAGAATCAGAATAAGTATGCCGCCGGTAAAAAAGGGAGTGAGCAACTGGCGCATACTGACACCGGCAGAGCGAATTGCCGGAAGTTCACTTGAAGAGGAGAGTTTTCCGGCAACAAGGATTGAAGAGAGAAGCGCGCTTACCGGAGAGGTGATCAGGAGGGTGGAGGGAATCGTGAGCACATAATATTGTGCAATTGCCAACATGCCGAGATTCTTGTCCATGAACTCATCAAGTTTCTCAACCATGTGGATGAGAATAAACAGGCAGACAAAGGCAATGGAGGTAAAAAGAAATGCCTTTGCAAACTGCCTGAATATATACTTGTCGAGAATCTTCATAGTCAAAAACCCCGTTGAATCCGGGCAGACAAGTGTTTAATAACCGAAAATGTCTTTCAGCTTGAGTTCCTTCACCGTGCCGTATTTTTTCAGGGTGTTCATGTCAAGATTCTTTTTCTTGCCAAGCACCAGCATGACATGTTTTTTATTCCTGAAATGGTGGTTGTGAAATTTTTCAATATCGGAGAGGCTGAAGTGCGAGGCGTCACGATAGATATCACGCCTGATGTCATGTTCATGTCCGAGTCGGACAGCTTCTTCGTAGTTGAAAAGAATTTCCGTTCTTGTAAGTCGTTCAGTTGAGATTTTCTGCAGTATACCGTTTTGAGCTGAAGCAAAGAGTTCAGGTGATTCGGGCAGCTTGTTCATCAGCGTGCTGATACCGTCAAGTGCTTCGGGAAGCTTGTCTGCCTGGGTGCCGATATAGCTGACAATGTAGTTGTGTTCATCTTTTTGTTTCGGTGTTTTGTAGACCGAAAAAACAGAGTAGGCCAGAGCTTTCGCTTCGCGCAGTTCCTGGAAGACAACTGAAGACATTCCTCCGCCGTAGTATTCGTTGAACAGGGTTGACAGCGGGAGTATCGATGGATTGTACAGCTCGTCTCTCGTCAGGAGAATGACCTCAGCCTGGGTCATATTGTAGTCAACAACATAGACCAGATTGTCGGGTTGTTCAAGATCACGGAATGGGTCTGCAACCTGTGGGTTTTTGAATGATTCTGGATAATGCCTTACTGAACGAAGTTCGCCAAGCACTCCCTGGGCTGTTGCCGGGCCGTAGTAAAGCACCCGATGGCGGTATTGCAGGAGATCTTTCACCTCTCCAAGCAGCTCTTTTGAGGTGACTTTTTCAAGTTCCTGATTGCTGAGGATATTGGTGAACGGAGAAGAGGGGCCGTATTTGCCGTAATTGGTCATAGCCTCGAAGAGGATCTTCTTTTTGGACAGTTTTGCATCGGTACGTTCTTTTAGAGTACCAGCTTTCAGCTTCTCAAGCGCCTCTTTATCAGGCCGGGCATCAACAAGAAGACTTTCAAGCAGTCGAATGGCGGCAGCAGAGTTCTTTTCAAGTCCGGACAATTTCAGGTAGACGTAATTGTCGGATGTAAATGCTGAAAAGCTTGCGCCAATTTTATACAGCTCCTGGCTGAACTCCTTGGGAGAAAGTTTGGACGTGCCGAGATAGGAGAGGTAGTCGAGTGCAAGTTCAATTTTTTTACTGTTGTTTTTGCCGACATCAAAAACATAATAGAGCGAGAAGAGCTCGTTTTCCTTGTTTTGCAGATAATGCAGTTTGATAGAAGGGTTGACATCAAAAAAACCGATATCTTTTGTATAGTCAATAAAGACAGGTTCGGTTTTTTCGGATTTAAGAGCCAGGAGCTTCTCGGCGAATGGTGACGAGGTATCCCGGTTCACTTTCAGAGGAGTGATCGGTGGTTTCTGGATTTTCGTCTCGCTTTTCGGAGTGCCGTGTTCCTTGTAGACTGCGACATAATTCGAGCTGTAATGTTTGCGGACAAACGCCACGAGATCCTTTTTTGTTATTTTCTGGAGCCGTTCGATCTGGCTGACATAGTCAGGCCATGCCATACCCCATACAAAGGCATCAACATATGCTTCAACACGCCCGCGGTTGCTTTCGTACAGTTTAAGCTGTTCGATTTTCAGGTCATTAATTGCGGCTTCAAGCAGCCAGTCGGGAAACTTCCCCTCTTTAAGCAGTTCGAGCTGCTCGAGCAGCATGTTCTTCACTTCATCAAGGCTCTGCCCCTCCCTTGGTTTTCCACTGAGAATATGGGTTGAGTAATCTTTCATCATCACCAGCATTGAGCCTGCATCCAGTACTTTCTGTTGCTGGTTCAGGTTAAGATCAATAAGACCTGCAGTCTGATTGAATAACACCTTGTCTGCAAGGGTCAGGTAATCGGTCTCGGAACTGTTTATTCCATCGAAGCGGAATCCGATGACCAGCTCTTCAGATTCCGGCCCCTTTATTTTGATAACGGCGGGTTTAGTGATTGCCTCTTCAACCGCAGGAGTGAAGAGAGGGATCTCTTTAGGCTGAAGCACCGAAAATTTTTGATCGATAAGCTTTATGGTTGCATCCGGATCGAAATCTCCGGCAATGCAGAGCGCCATGTTGTTCGGCACATAGTAGGTGCGGTAGTAGTTTATGACATTGCGGATCGAGGGATTTTTCAGATGCTCTGCCTTGCCGATGGTGGTCTGCGTTCCGTAGGTGTGTTTTTTAAAGAGTCCGGCAAAAAGATTTTCCCATACTTTCCTGCTGTCACTGTCCATTGTCATGTTCTTCTCTTCATATACCGTTTCGAGTTCGGTATGAAAAAGCCTCATGACCGGATTACGAAAGCGTTCAGCTTCCATGGTGAGCCACTGGTCAAGTTTGTTTGAGGGGATATCGTTGACATACACGGTTTGTTCAACCCAGGTGTAGGCATTCGTACCTTGAGCGCCTATGGAGTTCAGAATCTTGTCATACTCGTTCGGTACGGTATAGCTGGCGGCAACGTTGGAAATGCTGTCAATATCCTTGTATATCGCAGCGCGTTTTTCAAGGTCTGTTGTTGAACGGTATTGTTCGTAGAGTTCGGAGATCTTTTCAAGCTCGGTATGCTCCTTTTCATAGTCAAGAGAGCCGATTGAATCAGTTCCCTTGAAGAGCATGTGCTCAAGATAGTGTGCAAGACCGGTTGTTTCAGCGGGGTCATTTTTGCTTCCTGCCCGGACAGCAATGGAGGTATAAATTCTTGGTTCGTCACGGTAAGGGCTCATGTAGACTGTTAATCCGTTTTTGAGCGTATAGATTCTTGTATGGAGGGAGTCTCCGGGAACCGTCGAGTATGGATATGGCTTGTCTTGGTTGATCATGGGCTTACAGGAAATTAGATGCAAAAAAAGTATCCCGATGGTAAATATGGGGATACGGCGTTTCATAGCTGACTGAAAATTATCCGGCATCAAAAAAAAAGATAATAATGGGATTTAAAGGGCATAATTGCAACCGCCTTCAATGACTCTTATTAAAATAAACAGTTCATTAAACCGGGAGATGCTGGATAACTTTCATATTCTCATAAGGATTGTCTGTTCAGGTGGGCTTGCACAAGAGGGAAACCCTTTTTTACTATGATACATAATCATTGTGGAAGAACTAACAAATAGCATTAATAGTTCTTTTACGATACCGAAGAGAAGAGTGTAAAAAATATCAAGTGTGGAGTGTTGTTTATGCAGGTGAACGGGAGCGGAATTTATAATCTTGTCAGTCCTTACAGCCCGGCGGGTGATCAGCCAAAAGCCATTGAAGCCCTTTGTGAAGGGGTGCAGTCAGGGAGTCCTTACCAGACGCTGCTTGGTGTTACCGGGTCCGGCAAAACCTTTACCATTTCAAATGTTATTGCCCAGTTCGACAAGCCTGTTCTGGTGATGAGCCATAACAAGACGCTGGCAGCACAGCTTTATGGAGAGCTTAAGCAGTTTTTTCCTGATAATGCCGTTGAGTATTTTATCAGCTACTACGATTTTTATCAGCCTGAAGCCTATCTTCCTTCGCTTGACAAGTATATCGCCAAAGATCTGCGAATTAACGACGAGATTGAACGTCTCAGGCTCAAGGCTACCAGTTCATTGCTCAGCGGCAGGAAGGATGTTATTGTGGTCAGTTCTGTCAGTTGTATCTACGGTCTTGGCTCACCTGAAGACTGGAAAGCTCAAATTATCGAACTTCGTTCAGGAATGGAGAAAGAGCGGGATCTCTTTCTTAAAGAGCTGATCGCACTGCATTATGTTCGAGACGATGTTGAGCCGAGTTCAGGCAAGTTCCGTGTCAGGGGGGATATCATCGATCTTGTTCCCGCTCATGAAGAACTTGCTCTCAGGATAGAGTTTTTTGGTTCCGAGATCGAAAGCATTCAGACCTTTGATATCCATAGCGGAGAAGTTCTTGGTGTGGAAAAATATGCATTTATTTATCCGGCACGGCAGTTTGTTGCTGAAGAGGCGAAACTCAAGGAGGCCATGCATGACATTGAAGATGAGCTTGCAGGGCGTCTGAACTACTTCCGGTCTGAAAACCGTTTTCTCGAAGCCCGCAGGATTGAGGAACGGACCCGCTATGACCTTGAAATGATGAAGGAGCTTGGATACTGTTCCGGCATTGAAAATTACTCAAGGCATCTTTCAGGACGTGCTCCGGGTGAGCGTCCGTACTGTCTTCTCGATTATTTCCCTTCGGATTATCTTGTTGTCATTGATGAGTCGCATGTTACGCTTCCACAGATACGTGGCATGTACGGCGGAGATCGTTCCCGTAAAACCATTCTGGTTGAGCACGGTTTCCGTCTTCCCTCAGCGCTTGATAACCGTCCGCTTCGCTTTGAGGAGTTCGAGGAGATGGTACCTCAGGTTATTTGTGTCAGTGCTACACCAAGTGAACATGAACTGCTCCGTTCCGGCGGCGTGGTTGTTGAACAGCTTGTTCGTCCTACCGGTCTGCTTGATCCTCCGGTTGAGGTTCGTCCAGTTACAGGCCAGATTGACAATCTTCTGGCTGAAATCCGCATCCATACCGCAAAAGGCAATAAAGTGCTTGTCATGACCCTGACCAAGAGAATGTCGGAAGATCTGCATGATTTTTTCAGAAAAACCGGCATCCGGTCACGTTATCTGCACTCGGAGATCAAGAGTCTGGAGCGTATGCAGATTCTCAGGGAGCTCAGGGTTGGGGATATTGATGTCCTTGTCGGGGTCAACCTCCTTCGAGAAGGGCTTGATCTGCCGGAAGTCTCTCTTGTTGCGATTCTTGATGCCGACAAGGAGGGCTTTTTGCGCAACACCCGTTCGCTTATGCAGATTGCAGGCAGGGCCGCCCGTAATGTTGATGGCCTGGTTGTGCTGTATGCTGATGTACTGACTCGTTCAATACGTGAAGTGCTTGATGAAACAACAAGACGCCGCACTATCCAGCAGAAATACAACGAAGATCATGGCATTACTCCCCGCTCCATCATAAAATCGGTTGACCAGATTCTTGATACCACCGGAGTAGCTGATGCTGAGGAGCGTTACCGGAGAAAGCGCTTCGGTCTTGAGCCTAAACCAGAACGAGTTCTTTCAGGTCTGATTGACACCTTGACGCCGGCACAAGGCTATGCTATGGCAGCGGAACTCCGACTTGAAATGCAGGAAGCAGCTGCCGAGATGGAGTACGAAAAGGCAGCATATCTGCGGGATGAAATTACAAAAATCGAGCAGGTTCTGCAGCGATTGCCTGCCGGGGGATGATGTTTTTCTGCGGTTTGTTAAGTTATATAGAAACGTTATATACAGATATAATGCTTTATGGCCGTCTACCGTTTTTTAATTTGTTGTTCACTACAGTTTACCGGCAATGTTAGCCCAGATAGAGAAGGATCATTACAATAAACTCCACGAGATACTTCTGCTTTCCCGCAAGAATCTCAAAAATTTTGATGAATCACTGATTCAGCGTGCTTTTTTTATGTGCTACCGGGCACATGAAGGCGAAAAAAGGGCTTCAGGTGAACCGTTTTTCTACCATCCTGTCGAAGTTGCAACCATTCTGCTCAACGAACTTCCCCTTGATGGTGTCTCTGTAGCGGCAGCGCTTCTGCATGATGTTATTGAAGACAGCGGCTATACTTATGAAGATATTGTTGCTGAACTTGGTGTTGAAGTTGCTGAAATTGTTGAGGGGCTCACCAAGATTTCCGGCATCATGATTAACCGGGAAACTACCCAGGCGGAAGGTTTTCGCAAGATGCTGCTCTCGATGGTCAAGGATATCAGGGTTATTCTCATCAAGTTCTGCGACCGGCTGCACAACATGAGAACACTTGAATCGCTTCCCGAACACCGGCGCTTGAAGATAGCTCTTGAAACAAGGGATATATATGCGCCACTTGCGCACCGGTTCGGTCTTGGGAAAATGAAGGTTGAATTCGAAAACCTTGCCCTCAAATTCATTGATCCGGAGATGTACGATTTTCTTCAGCAGAAAATCCGCATGAGCAGGGGGAACCGGGTCAACTATCTGAACAAAATGATTGTCCCGATAAAGGCCGATCTTGAACAGCAGGAGTTCAAGGTGGAAGTACAGGGTCGGGCAAAGCATCTGTTTTCGATTTATAACAAGATGCGTAACAAGAACAAGAGCTTTGAGGATATTCACGATCTTTATGGTATCAGGGTGATTGTTGATACGGAACGTATAGCCGACTGTTTTTCAGTGTATGGTTTTATTACACAGAAATATCCTCCTGTACCACAGTACTTTAAAGACTATATCTCGGTACCAAAGCATAACGGATACCAGTCCCTGCATTCAGCGATTATCGGCCCGAAAGGCCATATGGTGGAACTGCAGATTCGCACGAAGCGCATGCATGAGTTTGCCGAACTCGGTGTTGCAGCCCATTGGAGATACAAGGAAAAAATATCAAGGGATGATGTCAACATTGATTCATTTCTTCGCTGGGCCAGAGAGCTGATCAAGGATGCCGATTCGGCATCTTCTTTTATGGAGGGGTTCAAGCTTAATCTCTACCATGATGAGATCTATGTTTTTACTCCGAAAGGGGATATGAAAACCATGCCGGCTGGTGCCACGCCGATCGATTTTGCATATGCCATCCATACTGAGATCGGCAATGGCTGTATCGGAGCCAAGGTGAACGGCAAGATTGTTCGTCTGAATGCGCAGCTTAAATCCGGTGACCGGGTAGAAATTATTACATCGAAAAACCAGAAGCCGAAATCTGACTGGCTCAAAGTAGTTGTAACGCAGCGGGCAAAGCTGAAAATACGATCCGCCATCAATGAGGATCGGCGTTTGCAGATCGAGAAAGGACGGGGTATGTGGGAGAAGATGGTTGCCGGCACCAAAAAGCTTTTGTCGGATAGTGAGATCATCCAGCAGGTTAAGCGGTATGGTCTTAAAACCCCGGCTGATTTCTTCAGCGCCCTTGCCAGCCAGCAGATCAACGGTGAAGAGGTAATTGAGCGGGCTACCAGTTCCCGTAAGGATGAATCTGCAGTCAAAACCTTCAGCGATGAAGTGAGGGAGGTTGAGGATTATCTGCAAATAGCCCGGCAGGATCAGGATCAGCAGGGCTTACCTTCAAAAAAAGATGATGTTGTAATTGCCGGTATGAGCAATATCGCCTATGCTTATGCGAACTGTTGTCAGCCTGTTCCCGGCGATGATGTGATCGGTTTTGTTACCGCAGATGGTGTCAAGATTCACCGCAAGAACTGTGTCAATGTCAGTAACGAGAATTTGCTGAAGAGTGAGCGAATAGTTTCGGTATCGTGGAACCGGAAAGTCGAGACTGATTTTCTTGCCGGCATCAAGATTGTCGGTGAAGACCGTTTGGGTATCATGAATCAGCTCACGACTGTTATCTCCAAATTCGACACCAATATCCGCACTATTTCATTGAACGCTCATGACGGGATGTTTGTCGGCACCATGATGATTTATGTTCGCAATGCAGAAAAGCTGAATACTCTTATGGACAAGCTGAAAAAAGTGCAGGGAATTTTTACAGTTGAACGGCTTATAAGCTGAACACTCCCCAGGGAAGCCATAGTATAATTTTTTAACCAACAGGAAGGAGAGAGATATGAAGACGGTAATGGTGAGACTTATTGCAATTTTTCTTTTTTTCAGCACCCTTTCCGGGTGTGGATATAACAGCATTCAGCAGAATGAAGAAGCAGTCAACAGCTCATGGGGGAATCTTGAGTCCCAGTTGCAGCGAAGGGCTGATCTTGTTCCGAATCTTGTTGCAACAGTAAAAGGCGCGGCAAACTTTGAAAAAGAGACACTGACAGCGGTAGTGGAGGCAAGAGCAAAAGCAACCGCCATTCAGCTTTCGCCTGAAATGCTCAGCGATCCTGCGGCTATGGCAAAATTTGGTAATGCTCAGGGAGAGCTTTCTTCAACCCTTTCGCGCCTGCTTATTACGGTTGAGCGTTATCCTGAACTGAAAGCCAACCAGAATTTCCGTGATCTTCAGAATCAGCTTGAGGGTACTGAGAACCGTATCAGCGTTGCCCGTCAGCGCTATAACGAGGCGGTACAGATTTTCAACTTCTCAATAAGGAAGTTTCCAAACTCTCTTACCAACAGTATTCTGTTGAAACTGAAAGCCAAGGAGTACTTCAAGGCTGATGCTGCTGCCAAGGCGGTGCCTGCGGTTAAATTCTGAAGGTGAAATTTTTTATGAGTGAACTGAAGAGATCCTGTTCTGGGGCTGCCCTTTTTTTACTGTTTACACTGCTGCAGCTTATGCCGCTCAGCACTCTCAGGGCTATTGAAGTTCCGGCGCTTTCAGGGCGGGTCAACGATTATGGTGCCATGATATCGGCTCCGGTGAAGGCTGAGCTTGAGGCAAAGCTTCAGCAGTTTGAAGCTGCTGAATCAACGCAGATAGTCATTTTGACGGTTCCATCGCTGAAAGGTGATCCGGTCGAAGATTTTTCGATACGGGTCGCCGAAGCGTGGAAAATAGGCCACAAAGGATCCGATAACGGAGCGCTGCTTATTGTTGCAAGGGATGAGCACAAGGTGCGCATTGAAGTAGGTTATGGTTTGGAAGGCAGGCTGACCGATCTTCTTGCCGGTCGGATTATCAATGACGAGATTGTGCCTCTCTTCAAGGCTGGCCAGTTCGATGCCGGATTTGTCAGAGGGGTTGATGCCATTATTGCGGCTGTTCATGGAGAGTACAAGGCAAAGCCTCAGACAGAACGAAAAGGAGATCAGCCCTCCATTGCTCTGCTTGTCATTATTTTACTTGTGATCTATTTTATCAGTCAGATTTTCCGTGGTCATAGAGGTGGTGGCCCGATGGCTCATGGCGGTCTGGGAGGGGGGTTCTATGGCGGCGGGGGAAGCTTCGGCGGTGGTGGAGGTGGCTTCAGCGGCGGCGGTGGAGGTTTCGGAGGTGGCGGAGCGTCAGGGGACTGGTAGATGCACAGAAAACGAAAGGTCGATTTATGAAAGATCCGGCAGAAAAATTTCTCACAGAGACGGAACGGCTCAAGATTGAAGAGCGTATTGCGGATGCGGAAAAGCGCACATCCGGAGAGATTGTTGTCATGGTGGTTCCATCAAGCTACCATTATCCTCTTGCAAGCATGCTGGGCAGTTCGTTGCTGGCTGTTCTTGTTGGAATTGCGGCAGCACTTGTTTTTGGCAAGGATAATATGTGGTTTTTTCTTGAAGTTTTTGGCATATCGTTCATGCTGCTTCATCAGTTGATAAAACGTGTCAATGTTCTCAAGCGTTTTTTTGTGACAGCATCCGACATGAAGGAAGAGGTTGAGGAGGCTGCCATTCATTCTTTTTATCACAAGGATATCAATCAGACTGCAGATCATACCGGTATTCTCATTTATATTTCATTGTTTGAACATAAAGTCCGAGTGATTGCCGATAAAGGCATTAGCGCGAAAGTTGACAAGGCTGTCTGGCAGGAGATCGTAAATGTCATTGTCCTCGGTATGCGAGCAAAAGAACATGCCAAAGCACTTGCCGCAGCCATTGACCGGTGTGGCGATATACTTTCCAGCCATTTCCCCCTGAATTCCGAAGATCGCAATGAACTTGGTAATGAGATTATTATTGGACGGGGTTAAAACAAGCTCGTCATACTTTTTAATCAGCCAGCTATCCCTTCAGATCAGTTTTGTTCTGTTCGGATAAAAAACAGAAATATCAGTGTACTGGAAAAAGTGCTTTGATTTCCCTGTTTAAATGTTTTTTTACAGTCAGTTGTAACTCCGCTCAATAATTTTAAGTGTAGAGAGAGTCGTTATGAAAAAAACAGCATTGTATACCTGGCATGAACAGGCAGGAGCTAAAATTATCGATTTCGGAGGCTACCTGATGCCTGTCCAGTACAGGGGAATCATTGCCGAGCATAATGCTGTCCGGAATGCGGCCGGACTTTTTGATGTTTCGCATATGGGTAACTTTTATGTCAAGGGCCCAAAGGCAAAGGAGTTTCTCCAGTACATGACAACCAACGACCTTGACAGGGCGGGAGATGGTCAGGCGCAGTACAACCTTATGCTTTATCCTCATGGTGGCATTGTTGATGATCTGATTATCTACCGTATTGACAGCGAAACTTTTTTTCTGATTGTTAATGCGAGCAACGCCCTGAAGGATTTTGAGTGGCTGCAGCAGCATCTTACGGCTTTTGAAGGGGTTGAGCTTGAGGACCATACCGACAGGTTATCACTGATTGCCCTTCAGGGTCCACTTGCTCTGACTATTCTTGCCACTGTTTTTCCATCGCTGGATGTTGAGGCACTCGGTTCATTCCAGTTCTGTAAAGTCCTGTTTCAGGGCTCTGAAGTGATCATAGCACGAACCGGTTATACCGGCGAAAAGGGAGTGGAGATCTGTTTGCTTAATGAGATGGCGTTACCGTTATGGGAAGCTTTGTTTGAAGCGGGGAAAGAGAGTGGTATTCAGCCTATTGGACTTGGCGCACGCGATACACTTCGCCTTGAGATGGGGTATTCGCTCTATGGTCATGAGATTGATCAGGATACCAATCCGCTTGAGGCACGACTGAAATGGGTAGTAAAAATGGGTAAAGGGCATTTTATCGGCAAGGAGGCTTGCCAGCAGGTTGAACTTAATTTGAAGCGGGGAGTTGCCGGTTTCAGTCTTGATGGCCGTGTTCTTCCGCGTCAGCATTTCAAGGTTTATAACACTGACCGGCAGGAGATTGGCTGGGTGTGCAGCGGAACTCTTTCGCCGACCCTTCAGGAACCGGTTGGTACCTGTAATGTGGTACGGGAGTATCTCATGCCGGGGACTCCCATTATGGTTGAGGTTCGCGGGAACTTCCATACCGGTGTGATCAGGAGCCTGCCGTTTGTTACAACGTCCTTAGGCTGAAAGAAACAAGATATCACAGGAGTGACTGCAGGGTGAGAATGAAAAAAAACAGTAAAGGTGCCAAGGAAAGTCCAATGGATATGGCGTCGCTGAAAAAAGAGATAACGGGCATTGTGCTGATGCTGCTCGCTCTCTTTTTAATCGGGGCTCTTCTAAGTTTTCATCCGGATGACGAGGCTGGTCTCGGGGCGCTTGCATGGCACGATATCTTCAGCAAGGCTGCCAGAAACGTGTCAGAAAGCATCCACAATCCATTCGGGCTATTCGGAGCAAGGCTTGCCGCCTTTTTTATCCGTTCATTTCTTGGTTATTCGGTAATTATTCCGCTGATCTCCATTTTTTTCTGGGGCTGGTCGCTCTTTCGGGATAAAAGCCTTAAACCAGCCATACTGTTTTCTCTTTACACACTCTTCATTTCACTTGATATTGCAACCATCTTCGGTCTTACCTCGGCTCCTTTCAGTGATGTTATGGCTGGCGCAGTTGGACGGATGCTTGCAGAGTTTCTTTCCATAGTGATTGGTTTTACAGCAGCATCTGTTCTTCTTGGTGTCATTGCTGTGGTTTTGTCCATTTATATGGGACGGAATTTTTTTGCAGGTGGTACGCGATTAGTTATGGCTTTTATTAAAAAGAGCAGCAATTCGTTGGCCGTGTTCAGGGCAAATCGTGCGGAGAAGCGAAAAAAAAAAGATGAACTTCGGAAGCTGAAAGAGCATAAGAGAGAAAAGAAAAGGGATCTACTGAAAAAAGATGAGACAAGACTGGACCCGTTTGGATCCGGAACATTAGTTACGCCTGTTGCACCGGGTCAGCATGAGCTTTTTCAGCAAGAAAATTCTCTCGCAGAGCCATTTTCTGATGAGATCCGGCCATTGGTACAGCAGCCGGAGAAGTCTGGAGAACCTGAAATGATCATTCACCAGGCAGTACGTGAAAAGGAGGCTGACCTTGACGAGCGCCGTCTGAAAGTTCAGACCAAGGATCGCGAGCCATACCGTTTTCCGTCGATTGATCTCCTGGAAAAAGTCCCAGATGATGATGATCATATCGATGAGCACCATCTGGCCGAAAGCAAGCGTAAACTGCTTGAGAAACTCAAAATCTACAAGATAGAGGTGAAGAGAATTTCAACCACGGTCGGTCCCCGTGTTACTCTCTTTGAGCTGGAGCTTGAGCCGGACGTCAAGGTCAGTCGGGTCAAGTCTCTGGAAAATGATCTTGCCATGGCGCTGTCGGCAAGAGGTATCCGGATCATTGCCCCTATTCCGGGAAAGAATGCTGTCGGTGTTGAGATTCCCAATGGCAAGCCAAAAACAGTCTGGCTTCGTTCGGTGCTGCAGGTTGAAAAATTCAAAAACAGTACGATGATGCTGCCGATTGTTCTCGGTAAAACCATCGCGAATGAGGTTTATATTGCTGATCTGGCTACGATGCCGCATCTGTTGATTGCCGGTGCGACTGGAGCAGGAAAGTCGGTATGTATCAATGTCATTATCTCCAGTCTGCTTTATGCCTGCAGTCCCGACAAGGTCAAATTTGTGCTGATTGATCCAAAAAGGGTTGAGCTCTTTCAGTACCAGCATTTGAAAAACCATTTTCTTATGCGTTTTCCCGGTATCGATGAGCAGATTATAACTGATCCACAGAAGGCGGTTTATGCGTTGAAGTGCGTTGTCAAAGAGATGGAAATCCGATATGAAACTCTTGAAAAAGCAGGTGTTCGCAATATCGGGGATCATAACCGTCGTATTCCTGAAGAGGCGCTGCCCTATATTGTCGTAGTTATTGATGAACTTGCCGATCTCATGATTACGGCCGGTCGGGATGTTGAAGAGCCTATCATCAGGATAGCACAGCTTGCACGAGCAGTTGGTATTCACCTTATTGTGGCGACTCAGCGGCCTTCGGTCGATGTCATTACCGGTATTATCAAGGCGAACTTTCCTGCAAGGATTGCTTTCCAGGTGGCAAGCAGGGTTGATTCGCGTACCATTCTTGATGGTTCCGGTGCTGAACAGCTTCTCGGAAACGGCGATATGCTCTATCAACCATCTAATCAGCCGAAATCCATGAGAATTCAGGGGCCTTATGTCTCTTCGGGTGAGGTTGAAGAGATTACCTCTTTTATAGGATCGCAGCACGCCTTGAAGAATATGTATGTGCTTCCTTCTCCCGATCTACAGAAGGGGAATGGGGGCCAGTCGTCGGGATACCAGGAAAAAGATGGTATGGACAGTATGTTTGAGGAAGCCGCAAGGCTTGTGGTGACACATCAGCAAGCCAGTGTTTCGCTGCTGCAACGACGACTTCGACTTGGATTCAGTCGTGCAGGCCGGGTTATGGACCAGCTTGAATTCAGCGGTATTGTCAGTGAGGCTGATGGAAGCAGAGCAAGGGAAGTCCTCATTAACAATGAAGACTCCCTGGAACTTTTATTGAGAAATCTCGACAGATAAGCTGTTTTATACTGATTCTACACGTACAATTTCCGGAATTGCTTTTTTGATTGCCTGTTCGACACCGGCACGCAAGGTAAGCGTACTCATTGGGCATGAACCGCACGCGCCAAGCAGTTTTACATCAACGGTCATATCTTTGGTGATGCCGACAAGCTGGCAATCCCCGCCGTCTACCTGAAGATAAGGGCGGACTGTTTCAAGTGCTGTAATAACCCTGTCGTAGAGTGCATCGCTGTTCGGCAGATAATCCTTGCTGGAGCTCATGGTATAATTGGTTTACAATGATTGAAAATAATTGTTGCTTCGTCATGCACAGAATTTAATATCAAACCTCTTGCTGAAAAAAACAATATGAAATTTATGATTGTTTTTCTTCAGCCGCTGCAGTCGTTATGGAAATCCTGCGGACAACTTCCATTGCGGCCTGATTGATGGCTCTTGATGTTGCTGAATCCGGATGGCTGAGCATATAGGGGGTTCCGTTATCTCCGCTTTCACGTACAGCACGGTCGATCGGGATGGAGCCGAGAAAGGCAAGTCCCTGGGTCCGTGCAAATATTTCTCCCCCGTGGTGCCCGAAAATATAGTCTTTTGTCCCGTCTGGAAGTTCATAATAGCTCATGTTTTCTACCAGACCGAGAATGGGAACATGAACTTTGCGGAACATGCTGACGGCTTTCGAGACATCAGCAATGGCAACATCCTGCGGAGTTGTAACTATAATAGCTCCAGTTAATGGAATAGTCTGGGCAATGGTGATCTGGATATCACCGGTACCGGGTGGAAGATCGAAAATCAGGTAATCGAGCTCATCCCACTCCACTTCACTGATAAACTGTTTAATAGCGCTCGACACCATCGGACCCCGCCAGATGACTGCGGTATCGATTTCGATCAGAAAGCCGATCGACATAAGTTTGACGCCCCATTTTTCCAGCGGAACAAGATTTTTTCCCGCCACTTCTGGTTTGGCGTTGATAAGTCCAAACATGGTTGGAATACTCGGGCCGTAAAGGTCGGCATCAATCAGGCCCACTTTTAAGCCGGTTTTGGCCAGAGCGATGGCAAGGTTTACGGCAAAGGTCGATTTTCCGACGCCACCTTTTCCTGACGCTACCGCAATGATATTTTTTACCTGTTGCAATGGACGGTCATGATTGCATTGATGATGACCACAGGACGCATGTGCTGATTCATGATTACCTTGATGATGGCTGCAGGAAGAATTCGCTGATTCATCATGTACTGTAGACATAGAGTTTTATCGTTAAAAATTTGCAAAAAAATAGAAATGATATGGTTGAGTCTGTCAACGCGATTATTTCTGCATGAAACGCATGGAAATAGGCACCCCTTCGAGACTGAAATGTTCTCGAAGCTTGTTTTCAAGAAATTTCCTGAAATTGGCCTGAACCAGGAGAGGGTCATTGCAGAAAAAAGCAAAAACAGGCCATGCTGCATTGATTTGTGTCATGTACTTGATCTTCAGCTCTTTGCCTGATTTTGTGGAAGGGTGTGTGTGTGAAAGTGCCTCCTCAAGAAATTTGTTGAGAACACTCGTGCTGATTTTACGGGATCTATTCTGGCTGATCTCCTGAGCGGTGTCGATGGCCCGGTAGAGGTTTTTTTTGGTGAGTGCTGAAACAAAGAGAACCGGTACATAGGAGAGGTTTCCCATGTTTGAGCGGAGGTTATCCTCATATATCTTGCTTGTTTTTGAATCCTTCTCAATCAGATCCCATTTATTGATCAGAAGGAGTGCCCCTTTTTTTCGCTCCACAGCCATATTGATGATTTTCATATCCTGTTTTTCAATACCCGGTGCGGCATCAAGCATGACCAGGGCAACATCGCAGCGCTCAATGGCTTTTTCTGTTCTCAGAGAGCTGTAGTACTCGATGCCTGCATCGATTTTTGTCCGTTTCCTCAGCCCGGCCGTATCTATCAGAATGAACTCCTGCTGCTTTCGGGTAAAGCGGCTGTCAATGGCATCTCGTGTCGTGCCCGGTATATTCGATACAATGAGGCGGTTTGAACCAAGCAGGGCATTGACGAAACTTGATTTCCCAACATTTGGTCTTCCGACCACGGCAAGCTGGATAGCGCATTCCTTCTCCTGTGGCTGTTTCTCTGTTTCAGGCAAGGATTCAAGGATGTCGTCAAGCATATCGGCAACACCGCTGCCATCTCTTGCCGATATAAAATAGGGTTTAGTGAATCCTGTACTGATAAACGACTCGGCATCAAGGGAGAGTTGCGGAGATTCAACCTTATTGACGGCAAAGAAAAGCTGTTTGTGCTGGAAGGTACGCTGCAGAAGCCTTCCGAGTTCGAGATCCTCGTATGAGAGACCGGCACGAACATCTGTCACAAAGATAACAATATCGGCATCACGGATGGCCATCAACGTCTGTTCGAGCATTGCCATGCTGATGATGTCAGCGTCAGCGTTATAACCACCGGTATCCATTAAAAGGAACTGCTTCCCTTGCCACTCGCCTTCTGCGATGTGCCGGTCTCTTGTTACACCAGGGGTAGGGTCGACAATGGCGCTTCGTTGGCGCAAAATTCTGTTGAACAGGGTGGATTTGCCGACGTTAGGCCGGCCTACCAGAGCAATTAAAGGCTTCATAAGAACAGATGCGGTCTTGGTAAAAAAAATTGGTACAGGCTCTACAGGAAATTCCTGATTAGATATAAGGTATAATTTGTAGAATTAAGTGGAATAATTTACATTGATAAACTTTATTTTTCGGAAAAGTCCAGTTAATCTATAGTAAGAGCATGAGTAAGACGTTAAGTTTTAAAACATATTCGGCAAAGCCTGCAGAAGTCGACCGGAAGTGGTATGTTGTTGATGCCGAAGGTCAGGTATTGGGCAGAATGGCTTCGGAAATTGCAAAAGTCCTCCGGGGCAAGCATAAACCTCAGTTTACGCCGCATATCGATACCGGTGATTTTATTGTGGTAACCAATGCTGAAAAAGTTGCTCTCACCGGCAAAAAAGAGGAGCAGAAAAGCTACTTCTCGCACTCCCAGTACCCAGGTGGTGTAAAGATTGATCATGTCAAAGACCTTCAGAAGAAAAAACCTGAAAGAATTATCGAAAATGCTGTGTGGGGAATGTTGCCGCACAATAATCTCGGACGCCAGTTGTTCAGAAAACTCAAGGTTTATGCAGGCGCTGAGCACCCGCATGCTTCGCAGTCTCCTGTTGAAATGAAGGTAAACTAAATATTAAAGAATAGGGAATGAAAGAGGTTATCGATACAGTAGGTCGCCGTAAAACCTCGGTGGCTAGAGCTTTTATGATTCCGGGAAAAGGCCGGGTTATTGTCAACAAACTGCCGATTGAAGAGTATTTTAAAGATGAATTCAAGCGTCAGCAAGCCCTCAGACCTCTTGTGATTACCGAAAGAGCGGAAGAGTTTGATATCAAGATCAATGTTCAGGGAGGCGGAGTAAGTGGCCAGTCCGGGGCGGTAAGCCTTGCAATTGCCCGTGCACTTACAGAATTTGATGAAACTGCCCGTGCTATTCTTAAAACAGAGAAGCTTCTGACAAGGGATCCTCGTATGGTTGAACGGAAGAAATTCGGACGCAAAAAAGCCCGTAAACGCTTCCAGTTCTCGAAACGTTAATTCGTTGTTATTTCGTTTTATTTTATTTCAGATCACAACTTCACATATCGTGTCATTCTGAAAGCATTTCAGATGAAGCTCTCCGGAAGTGTCCGGCGCATTGCGCCGGATACCGGGCAGTACAGGCATGGTAGAGGGACAACTAAATCACAAAAGAGCAGTTATGTCACATTTTCAGCTTGAAGAGATGCTCCGCGCAGGAGTCCACTTCGGTCACCTTGCACGACGCTGGTGTCCAAAAATGAAGCCGTACATTTTCATGGAGAAAAACGGTGTTCATATTATCGATCTCCAGAAAACCGTTGTCCTTGCTGATGAGGCACTCAAGGCACTTGAGGCAATAGCCCAGACCGGCAGGGAAATCATGTTTGTGGGAACGAAGAAACAGGCAAAACATATTATTGCAGAGCAGGCAGAACGTGCAGGTATGCCTTATGTCTGCGAGCGCTGGCTGGGTGGTATGCTTACCAATTTCCAGACTATCCGTCAGAGTATCAGACGCATGAACTCCATCGACAGAATGGCTACTGATGGCACCTATGACATGATTACCAAGAAAGAGCGTCTCATGCTTGGTCGTGAAAAGGAAAAGCTTATGAGGATTCTCGGTGGTATTGCCACCATGACAAGGCTTCCAGCTGCGCTTTTTATTGTAGATATCAAAAAAGAGCATATTGCCATCAAGGAAGCTCGTTCACTCGGGATTCCCATTATTGCCATGGTTGATACCAATTGCGATCCTGAACTCGTGGATTTCGTCATTCCTGCAAATGACGATGCTATACGCTCGATTCAGTTGATGGTCAAGGCTGTTGCTGATACTGTTATCAACGCACGGGCTCTGAAAGTTGAAAATGAAGTCCTTGCCGAGATGGATGAAGAGGAAGAGGATGGAGATGTTGAAAAGGAAGAGATCAGCGAATAATCGGTGTTTATAATCAAAAAGAGTGAAATTTCAATGAGCCAGATTTCAGCAACAGATGTTAAAAATCTTCGTGATATAACAGGCGTAGGTATGATGGACTGCAAAAAAGCCCTTGATGAGAGTGGTGGGGATATGCAGAAAGCTATCGATTATTTGCGCAAGAAAGGTGCAGCTCTTGCTGCGAAGCGTGCAGACAGGGAAGCCAGGGAGGGTATGGTCGGAATGAAAATAACTGCTGACCATAAGGCTGGAGTTATTTTTGAACTGAACTGTGAGACCGACTTTGTTGCCCGGGGTGAGGTTTTTACCGCGTTCACGGCGGCACTTGGTGAGCTTGCTCTTGCAAGCTGCACCACATCGCCTGAAGCATTGTTGAAACTGCAGCTCGGCGAAGCATACGGCGGCGAAACGGTAGACGATGCCATTAAAACAATGACGGGTAAACTGGGTGAAAAGATCAGTCTCAAGCGCCTTGTTTTTATTGATGCCGCTGATGGACTTGTCGAGGCTTATATTCATCCGGGGTCGCAGCTTGGTGCTATCATTCATATTGCTACAGATCAGCCTGATGTTGTCAGGGAGCTGGCAAAAGATCTTGCCATGCAAGTAGCTGCAGCGGCTCCGATCGTGGTTGACCGCTCCTGTGTTCCAGCCGATTATATAGCAAAAGAATCGGAAATTTATCGCCAGCAGGCTCTTGAACAGGGAAAGAAAGAGGAATTTGTCGACAAGATTGTTCTTGGCAGGCTTGAAAAGTACTATCAGGATGTAGTACTCAGCGAACAGTTCTTCATTAAAGACAACAACGCAAAGGTGTGTGACGTTCTCGGTGAGTTCCGAAAAAAGCATCAAGTAAAGGTTGATGTAATCGGATTTGTACGTTGTAAGTTAGGAGAGTAAAAAAAAAGCCTCGTTGTTCGAGGCTTTTTTTTTGTACATAACTTGATGGTTTCGTTTTTTATTAATCCTTTTTTTTGGGGATAAGGATATGCTTCACTACAAGCGCATCTTGCTGAAATTAAGCGGCGAAGCACTTGCCGGAGAAGACGGGTATGGCATAAATCCTGAGATGCTTGAACGTTATGCCGAGGAAATAAAGGAGGCCCGCGAGTTGGGCGCACAAATTGCCATCGTGATAGGCGGGGGTAATATTTTTCGAGGTATGTCAGAGGCTGCAGCGAAAATGGACCGTGTGCAGGCAGACTATATGGGGATGCTTGCAACAGTGATCAATGCGCTAGCTTTTCAGGATGCCCTTGAACGCAAAGGGGTCTTTACCCGACTTCAGACGGCCATCAAAATGGAGCAGATGGCTGAACCGTTTATCAGGCGGAGAGCTGTCCGTCATCTTGAAAAGGGACGGGTTGTTATTTTCGGCGCTGGCACAGGGAATCCATATTTTACAACGGATACTGCTGCTTCACTGAGGGCTATCGAGATTGAGGCTGATATTATTGTAAAAGGCACCAGAGTGGATGGTGTCTACGATTCCGATCCCGAGAAGAATTCCAATGCACACTTTTTTTCGGATATATCCTATCTTGATGTCATACGCCAGAACCTTCGCGTTATGGATATGACGGCAATCACTCTCTGTAGTGAAAACGCACTGCCCATTGTGGTCATGAACATGAACGAAAAAGGGAATTTGACCAGGCTGCTGCTGGGTGAAAAAGTTGGTTCGCTTGTGCATGAGTGATGAAACTTAACAGGGATCCTCAAAATCCGTACCGGATAGAAACAACTGTTTGAGTACGGTTTGAATTTCCTGCCATTCAAATCCCCGGTTATAGAGAAAAACTTCAAGTTTTCTTTTTCGTTCAACTTCAGTTGCTTCATGCAGAGATCCGATTTTTTTTTCTGCTGCCCGAAGGCACTGCGCAGCACTGTTGTACTCTTTCAGGAGATCGACGATAATGGTTTCCGAAACTCCCTTTTTCCGGAGTTCAGTTCTTATTTTCAACTTTCCTGAAGGTTTTCGCTTTGATCGGCTTCTGATCAGCTCAATGCCGAATATCCGGTCGTCAAGTACTCCCTGCATGGTCAGTTTCTCCAGTATCGGTTTGATGCATTCCGAGCCAAACCCCTTCTTCAGGAGTTTGCGTTCAAGTTCCTCCCGGCTGTGATTGCGCAATCCAAGCAGCTTGAGGGCGAAAGCCATTGCGCTTGAGGTATTGTTGTCGGCCATGATCAGGAGAATGAGACTTTGCAAGTAGTTTATCAGCTTTGTGAAAAGATCAGCCCTTCACAATTTCAAATGTAATGTAACAGGTCGTGGCTCTCTGATCAATAGAAATGTTTGCGCCGCTATTTACTGTCATTCTGCTTATCAATACTCCTTTTGCGGGGAGCTTTTTCTCTCTCGTCAATTTTACTATATTCAATGCGTCCAATGTAAGCGTATTGATTTTGGTTCCCGCGATCTCCTCGTTCTGTTATTTTATCAGTTAAGAGTAAAAGAAGATGGCTCGTTATACCCCGGAACAGTTGGCTAAAAGAAACGCTTCCATATGGACTGATATCCAGATTATTCTTGCTCCGATACAGTTTCTTTTTTTTGTTGCTGGTGTTGCCATAACAGCTCTTTATGCAAACACTCTTTTTGTCACCAGTTTTTACTGGGTCAGTATAGTTATTCTGTTTAAAACGCTCTTTTTTGCCCTTCTTTTCATAACAGGCATGTTTTTTGAGAAGGAGGTGTTTGATAAATGGGTCTACTCAAAAGAGTTTCTGTGGGAAGACATCGGAAGTACTGTCGCAGCAGTGTTTCATCTTCTCTATTTTTTCATGGCCTACCTGGGTTATCCCGAACAAGTGCTTATCTGGGAAGCTTTTCTTGCCTATTTCACCTATGTACTCAATGCGTTGCAGTACCTGATCAGGATTATCCTTGAAAAACTCAACGAACGGAAACTTCGGATTGATGGTCAAATCTGACCGGATCAATTCCTGCAGTCAAGACGATCACTATCAAAATGAAATACAGTTTTAGAAGACTCTGGAATACCATGTTTTTGTTTGTCGGGCCAGCCTGGTATCTCCTTGTTTGGATGATCTGGTCTTCCGGCCAGTTGCAGACCATCGGTGACAAGATCTTGTTTCTTGGAATTGTGATTCCCGGGTTTCTCTTTATCTATAGCTCGGGCTTTTTAATTGAAGGGTGGCATGAAAACAAGAAAAAAGGGAGATACTGAACAGAAAGTTACTTTTTAGGATATCGTTACTATTTTCAACAATACACTCCGGATTTCGGTGTGAGAAGTATAATCTTTTATGCAGAACCTTTGGAATGACGTTGAACTTCAACGCTCCGTAAGCGAGCAGTGCAGTTCATCCGACATGCAGGCAGAACTTGCTGAGCTGGTCTATGCGTCCCATCTGCTAGGCAGTGAAAGTTCGCTGGTGATGCACGGCGGAGGTAATACCTCAGTCAAATGTGAACTGGTGGATATGGTTGGCAACCGTGCTGAAGTCCTCTTGATTAAAGCAAGCGGTGTCGATCTCAGCCGTGTTTCGGGTTGTGATTACACCCCGCTTCGGCTTGGCCCTCTGCGCAAACTTGGTGCACTCTTCAGCCGCAACGATCTGGTAAGCGAAGAGGCACTTCGGCGGTTTTCAACGAAAGAGTTCAAACATCTTCTGCTCTTGAACATGTTCAGTCTGACTGACCATATGGATGAGCACCGGCTTACTCCTTCGATTGAAACCCTCCTTCACGCCTTTCTGCCGCACAAGTTTATTTTTCATACCCATTCATTCGCCTTGCTTACCCTCAGCAATCAGCCTGATGGCGACAAGCTTTGCAGGGAAACGCTTGGAGAAAGCTTCGGCTCGGTGCCCTATATCAAGCCCGGTCTTGGTCTTGCCCGTTCGGCAGCAGTTGTTTATGAGGCAAAACCTGATATTGAAGGTCTTGTGCTTCAAAAACATGGTCTGGTTACTTTCGGAGCCACAGCCAAAGAGGCATACAGTCGTATGATCGAGGCTGTCAGCACGCTTGAAGCGCGTATTGCTGCCGCAGGAAGGAAAACGTTTCCATCAATAACGTTGCCGGCGGAGATTGCTTCGATTGAAGTGGCGGCTCCTGTGATCAGGGGAGCCTGTGTTGATGAAAAGGCCCCCGGTACGCGTGAGTTTCATCAGTTTATTCTTGATTTTCGTACCTCGCAGGCTATTCTGGACTATGTTAACAGTTCCGATCTTTTGCGGATGAGTCAAAAGGGTGCAATGACTCCTGATTTTATTATCCGGACCAAGAACAGGCCATTGGTCGTTCCTGCTCCTGATGCCAGCGATATTCCGGGATTCAAGGTCGCGGTGCATGAAGCTGTTCAGCGATATCGTCAGGAGTATACTGCTTATTTTAATGCCCAGCAGAAAGCTGCCGGTATGAAGGTAACCATGCTTGATCCGTTGCCAAGAGTTGTGCTTGTTCCCGGACTGGGATTGTTCGGGCTCGGTAAAAACGCTGAATCAGCCGCAGTCAATGCCGATATTGCAACAGGTACAGCCTCGGCCATCCTTGATGCCGAATCAGTCGGCAACTTTGAATCTATCACTGACCGTGAAGCTTTTGAGATAGAGTACTGGGACATGGAGCAGGCCAAGGTGACCAAAGTTCACCATGACGTTTTTGCAGGAAAAATCGTTATGGTTACAGGCGCAGCAAGCGGCATCGGTCTGGCGACAGCCAAAGCCTTCCGCCAGAAAGGGGCTGAACTGGTTATTCTCGATCTGACCAGGGAGGTACTTGATCGTGCCGTTGAAGAACTCGGCGGTAACGTCCTTGCCCTCACTTGTGATGTTACGTCAAGGGTCGAAATCCAGGCAGCTTTTGATTCTGCCTGCCGTCGGTTTGGTGGTGTAGACATTATCGTTTCCAACGTTGGTGCTGCCATTCAAGGCCGTATCGGTGATGTTTCCGATGAACTGCTGCGTAAAAGCTTTGAGCTGAACTTTTTTTCACATCACTCCATTGCTCAGGCAGCTGTCAGGGTTATGAAACTTCAAGGCACTGGTGGTGTGCTCCTGTTCAACGTTTCAAAACAGGCCGTCAATCCAGGACCAGACTTCGGACCTTACGGCCTGCCAAAAGCTGCGACCATGTTTCTTGTGCGTCAGTATGCGCTTGATCATGGCCGTGATGGCATCCGTTCAAACGGTATAAATGCCGACCGTATTCGCAGTGGTCTGCTTACAGAAGAGATGATCAGAGCTCGTTCTACAGCCCGGGGTCTGAGTGAAAAGGAGTATATGGCAGGAAACCTTCTGCAGCTTGAGGTGACAGCTGAAGATGTTGCAGAAGCCTTTGTCCATCTTGCACTTGAAACCAGAACCACCGGTTCAATTACCACTGTGGATGGTGGCAATATTGCAGCCGCACTCCGCTGAACCAAAGAAAGAGTAGAGATATAACAATCACAACAGAAAAGAGGAGAACAGTCATTATGGCGGAATACGATAAAGACAAACAAGCTAAAGAGTATTACCTTGATACTCCGATTAATAACTACGGTTTTTTTCTGAAAGGAGCACACTCGCTTGACTGGGGCATGAAAAACCGTCTGTCGAGAATATTCCGTCCGGATACCGGAAAAACAGTTATGCTTGCTATCGATCATGGCTACTTTCAGGGTCCGACCACTGGTCTTGAACGTCCCGACGTTAATATTGTCCCGCTCATGCCTTATGCTGATGCAATCATGCTGACCCGCGGTATTCTGCGTACAACTGTTCCCCCGAGCCTCACCAGGGCGGTCGTCATGCGCTGCAGCGGAGGTCCGAGTATTCTCAAAGAGCTGTCAGATGAAGAGCTTGCCGTTGATATCGAGGATGCCATTCGTATGAACGTTGCAGCAATAACCCTTCAGATATTTATTGGAGGCGAATTTGAGACCCGCTCTATTCATAACATGACAAGGCTTGTCGACATGGGCCTGCGTTACGGTATTCCAACCATGGCTGTTACAGCAGTTGGCAAAGATATGGTACGCGATTCCAAATATTTCAGGCTTGCCTGCAGGATGGCTGCTGAGCTTGGTGCCCAGATTGTCAAAACGTATTACGTGCCTGAAGATTTCGATACAGTTGTCGCTTCGTGTCCAGTGCCGATTGTCATGGCTGGTGGTAAGAAACTACCTGAGCTCGAAGCACTCACAATGTCACGGCGTGCTATTGACGAAGGTGCTTCAGGTGTTGATATGGGTCGCAATATTTTCCAAAGCGATGCTCCACTTGCCATGATGAAAGCGGTTAACAAGGTCGTACATGAGCAGATGAGTCCGCAGGATGCTTTTGATTATTTCAATACCATAAAAGCTGAAGGGTAATCGCCTAAAGTGATGCAATCGCTGCAGCAGGCTTGATGGTCTGTTGCGGTAATCTTTAACAGTTCTATTTTCTTAATTGGCACCTTTTTGCTGCGCCCGGCGGGCCGGAAGAGTGGGGGTTATGACTTTATTCTATGAATACTGAGGATATTAAAGGGTTTTTCGCCTCAAGGGAGCAGCTTGAAATGGCTGATTACCTGACGCTTGAATACTACCTGGAGTGCGTGGGAGATATTGAGACGGCGCTTGCCCATTTTTGCAGTGAACAATCTACGGCACAATGGAAACGTGTAGATTATGATGAAGATTTCCGTCCGAAGTATGCTGCAAAAGTTATCAGTCTGACGATAGAAAAAGAGCTTCCTGCGCTCAGTTATCCGGTACTTCATTTTGAAACAGGTCCGATCCATGCATGCCGAGTCACCATTGCTCACCCTCATCGCAATTTTGGCGCAAAACTGCCGAATCTGCTCTCAGCCGTCTGCGGAGAAGGAGTTTTTTTTACCCCCGGAGTTCCGGTGGTAAAGCTGCTGGATATCAGTTTTCCAGAGTCTTATCTGATGGCTTTTGACGGTCCGAAATTTGGAATTGAGGGTATCCGTGATCTTTTGCAGGCCTATAATCGTCCGATTTTTTTCGGAGTTGTGAAGCCGAATATCGGACTCAGCCCTGCACATTTTGCCGAAATCGCTTACCAGAGCTGGCTTGGCGGGCTTGATATCGCCAAAGATGATGAAATGCTCGCTGATGTTGACTGGTCGACACTTATCGAACGTTCTCATGCTCTTGGAGAGGCCAGATTACGAGCTGAAAAGGAGACTGGGGAACCGAAAATATATCTTGCCAACATCACCGATGAGGTTGATCGACTGATTGAGCAGCATGATATTGCCGTCACTAACGGGGCAAATGCCCTGCTTATTAATGCTCTTCCTGTCGGGCTCAGTGCAGTCAGAATGCTTGCCCGACATACGAAGGTTCCTCTTATCGGGCATTTCCCGTTTATCGCTGCCTTCAGCAGGATGGAAAAATATGGAATTCATTCAAGAGTTATGACCAAGCTTCAGCGTCTTGCAGGTCTTGATTCCATTATCATGCCTGGTTTCGGCAGCAGGATGATGACTCCTGAAGAGGAGGTAAAGGAAAATATCGAGGAGTGTCTGCAGGAGTTTGGCCATATCAAGCGTTCACTTCCCGTACCGGGAGGTAGCGATTCAGCGCTTACGCTTGAAACGGTCTACAGGAAAGTAGGCTGTGTAGATTTTGGTTTTGTACCTGGTCGCGGGATTTTTGGTCATCCTATGGGTCCTAAAGCTGGGGCAGCCAGTATCCGTCAGGCATGGGAGGCAATTGAGCAGGGCATTCCCCTTGAAAGCTATGCAGTCGGCCGCCCGGAACTTGAGGTGATGTTTGACGGGGTGAAAAGAAAACAGTAAGCAGCAGAAAAGAAAGCCGTTTTCTCATGGGTATACTTGATAATAAGGTTGCCGTTATTACCGGTTCCACCAGAGGAATCGGTAAAGCCATTGCTCATGAGTTTGTTCGTCAGGGGGCAAGGGTGGTTATCACCTCCTCTTCGGCAGTCAATGTTCATGAGGCTGTTGAGGAATTTCCTCCTGACACGGCATATGGCTGTGTCTGTGATGTTGTTTCGACTGCCGATATCGAAAAGCTTATTGCCGAAGCAGTCATCAGATTTGGTCGGATTGACTGCTTTATCAATAATGCCGGGATTTCCGATCCATTCAAAAACATTACAGACAGCGATCCTGAAGTGTGGGGAAGGGTCATTGATACCAATCTTAAAGGAACCTATAACGGGTGTCGTTCAGCGATTGGTTATTTTCTCAGGGAAAACATTCCGGGAAAGATCATCAATATGGCGGGTTCCGGTACTGACCCGGGCTCCAATACACCCTGGACGAGTGCCTATGGTTCTACCAAAGCAGCCATAGCCCGTTTTACCTTTGCGGTTGCTCAAGAATACAAACATACCGGTATTTCTGTCATGCTGCTTCATCCCGGTCTTGTCAGGACCGGGATGGTCAGTGCCGATAACCCTACACCCGAATTGTCCCGGCAATTGGCTACGTTCAACACCATCCTTGATATATTTGCCCAGCCGCCAACGGTTGCAGCGAAGCTTGCGGTACGATTGGCTTCATGCTGGAGTGACTCAAAAACCGGTATTTATCTCTCGGCGCTTCATGGAAGAAGAAAAAAATGGTTGCTCTTCACCTATTCCTTCCGTAAAATACTTAACAGGATTGATCGCCGAACCTATTAACACCGAGGATTGTCATGCTGAAAGCAGCTTTCCCCATCCGCATGCTTTTATTTCTTGTACTTGCGATCCTTCAGGGCTGTTACAGCTTTACAGGATCTTCTCTGCCTGCGCATCTCAAAACCATTGCAATTCCAGTTTTTGAAGATCGTTCCGGTGCAGGTATCGCACAGTTAAGAGGAGAGCTTACCGGCGGGCTTGTCAATAAAATAGAGTCGCAAAGCACACTTCGCTTTACCCCATTCATTGCCCGTGCCGATGCAATGCTGGAAGGATCTATCATCTCTTTTGCGGATGCTCCGAGCCAGCTCTCCAGTAAAACCGAGCGTGCAATAACAAACAGGGTTACGCTTGTCGTGCAGGTGACGATGGTAGACAGGGTGAAAAAAACACCGATTTTTGCGCAATCGTTTGTCGGATTTGCTGATTATCATACAGGTGACTATGTCAATCAGCAGAAGGCTCTCCGATATTGCGTCAGCCAGATTGTCGATGATATTTATGACCAGATTGTTTCCGGATGGTGAACCCACCTGTATCACTCATCGAAACAGGCTTGGGATGGAGAATTTAGATTTTCTCGTTATTTTAGTAATGCAAAAACTGCATTCTGCAGGTATTGTAAACGGAGGTTGAAATGGGATTTCAGAAGGATGTTGAATATCGTCTTGAACTTGCCCGAGGATTTTTGAATGAAGCAGAACAGGATTACTCCCTCAAACGCTGGCGGGCTTGTGTTTCCGGCAGTATACTTGTTCTTGAAAATACCGGTCTTGCCGTGCTGATGCTTTTTGGAGTATCTCCTCTTACTCATAAACCTGGCAGGCATTTATATCAGCTTATATCCGAAGGAACTGTTCCGGATGAGATTACCAAACGAATAGAAGAGATTCTTCCTGAGCTGGACAAGCACGATTCCTATGAAAAAATGCTCGCGAAGTATGGCGATGAAGCGGAATACCGGTTGCCCTGGGAGCTTTTTACTGAGCATGAAGCGTTATCTACGATAGAGGCTGCGCGAAAAAGTATGCGTGTATGCTCTGAAATTGCTGAATTAACTGCGCAATAAAAGCGTTTTTCATTGCAGCCAAATGAATTGCGTTCTTATGAAGCAAGAGGCTTATAACCATTGAAATCTTTACGTTAGAGCACAGTGGATGTCGGGTATACTTTTCAGTCAGTAATATTTTTTGTTTTTATAAAAAATAAGTAAATTTTTTAATTATACTTGCAGTGGTTTACTGTCACCGGTAGCCCTATTGATACCGATCCCTCAATAACCTTTTTTGTGACATAGCATCATTTTGAAACAGAATTCGCATCCTTTTACGACAGGATAACGGGTTTACATGAATACATGGGTCTTTTATACTCGTTAGATTAATACATATAGCTTTCTTTTGCTAACTGGCATGATAATTGATGTATTTATCCTGATGATGCGTTTATTGTTATTTATAGATTGTAATCGTATGCCAGTATAACTCAGAGTATGGTGTCAGCAGAATAGACAGTTCAAGACGTTATTTTAATTCAACAAAAACTTGAAGGGGCGGGTTTATGAAAATAGTAATGAAAAGGCTCGTTGCGTGTATTCTCATTATTCAGGTGTTTTTAATGCCTGTGATGACCATCAAGGTATGTGCCGCTCCTCCTTTTGATTCTTTCGAATCCCTGTCGCCAAGAATTAATTCCGGTTTCAGTGGTGAAGGGAATGCAGGGGAACCCTTGTCTCCTGATAAGGCTGAAGGCTATTTTGTCGATGTCAACGGCAATATTCTCATGAGTATAAATGTATGGGGAAATGTTAACCATCCAGGTCAAGTGGTTGTGCCGGAAGGTTCAAATATTTCCACACTTATCTCAATGGCAGGTGGACCAACCGGAGATTACAATCTGAAAAAGGTGCGCATCAATCGTGCTTATCCTGACGAACGCGGTAAAATGACGTATCTTGTCGATCTGGAAAAATATATTAAAACTGGAGATCGTTCCACGCTTATGGACCTGCAGCCGAATGATACCGTTATCATTCCTGAGAGTAAGGCGCTTGATGTAGGAACAATTTTAGGCATTGTGGGTATTGTATTGTCTATTTACACTATATCAACCGATTAACCTGATTTGTTTATTACTTATTCTTTATTGATAAAAGGAGTTCATCTATGGTTGATTTGAATAATCCAGTTACCGGAACAAATACTCGTGATTTGATTCTTAAACTGTGGCGTGGGAAATATATTATTATTGCACTTTCCATTCTTGGGGTATCCATAGGACTTGGATATTATTATTACTTTGTTATTCCCAAATATACTGCCCAGGCAGTTATTATGGTACAGCCATCGGGTAATGACAAATTGATCAATAGTCAATCGGCAGCCAGTGCTCCTTCATCGCTTGACACGGACATCGAGCTGTTAAAGTCCTATCCTATTTCTGAAGGAGCGGTTCAAATTCTCTTGAACAGTCCACGAAGAAATAATCTCGATTTGTTTAGATCTCCCGGATCGAATGTAAAAAAAGGGTCAAACACGACTAAACTGAAAGGACCCGATCCGAAAAGAACAAGAGCATATACCGAGGATCTTCAAAGCAGGATCAATGTGGAGAATGTACGAGGAACTTCCCTGATTAAAGTATCGGTTTCAAGCCGGTTTCCAGAAGAAGCCGCTTTACTTGCAAATACGGTTTGTCAGACCTATCAACAAAAAGACAGTGAATGGAATGCTGCTCAGGATATGACGGTAGGCAGGATAATCGGTCAACAGATTGAACAACAGAAGAAAAAAGTTGAAGGAATAGAGCGCGAGTTCGGCTCGTTTATGCAAACCCATGGAATTTATGAAGAAACCGGAAATATTGGGGAGATTCAAAGAAATTCAGATGCTGCTGAGAAAGAATACAATAACAACAGGGTACAGTATGAAATTCTGAAGAATCAACTGTCATTTGTTGATACAAAGCTTACAGACACTGAAAAAATTTTCAGTCAAAATCTTACACAGAATTTAGTTTCCCAGTTGCGTTCAATACGGGATAGTCTAAAAACCGTAGAAACCGAATACATTAAACTTGTTTTGCAGAAAGGAGTTAATGATGCAGAGGTGAAAGCATTCCGTGATAAGATGATACTGTTAAAGGCGAATTACGAACAGATTGCACGAAAGAAAGTAGCAGGTGAACTTGGAAATGCCAGCAATACCCAGAAGCTCAGGTTTGATTTGATTGCCTCTAAAATGCAGGTGCTCATAAAGCTTTCCGAGCTTGATAACAGTGCCAATGAATTCATGAGAATTAAAAATAATTATCAGAGTCAACTGAAAGAGTTGCCTCAAAAACAGATTACCTATGCCAAGCTGAAGCTTGATCATGAAGTGGCAAACAAAACCTATGCCTTTTTGAAAGAACGACTTGATGAAGCCCGTATCAAAGTAGCTTCAAATGCGAGCAGGATCGTGATTCTCAAGCCTGCTTTGACACCAGCTGAACCAGATTCTTTAAATTTAAAGAAAAGTCTTTTAATTGGACTTGGAGTAGGTTTGATTTTGGGAGTCTTTATTGTTAGCGCAATAGACTGGTTTAAAAATGTTTTCAGCTCTTAATTACTGTCAATACTATATTTTCTATCGATTAATTATTCGAAACTCCAGAGTAGTTTTCAGGATCTACGAAAACAGAGGATAAGGGGCTTATAATGTCGTTTTGCTCATTCATAAAGGTGACTGCGGATTCATCATTATTCAGTGAAAGAATAGACATTATGCCCCTTCCTGCAGAAGTTGTGACATTTTATTGATATTCAAGTATTTTAGCGCTGTTCGATTGAAGCATTTGAAAAGATTGTTATCAATCTTAGCCTCTGTGAGAAAATAGTTCTTTATATCCGCCACATCCATTTTTCAATGATCTTTACTGCAAATCCAACCCTCTTGATTTCAGGCAGTCCTTTCTTCCGGTAAAGCCTGTCAAGCACTTGAAAGCTTCTTGTGTTGTTGATTAATGAGTCGACAATGTTGCAAGCAAACCTTAATCTATCAGAATAATCAACAGCCTGAACTTTGTGCCATCGACCAGCTTGTGGCTTATGATGTAAAAGTATAAGTCTACTGAATTTTAAGCTTGCTGCCGTTTTCTTGCCACTTCTGATCAGTAACTGCAAGCCCTCTTCACGGTATAGTTTCTCCGTTCGTTTATGGTTGATGATAATGTCTTCACGACCCGGAATCTCATGCGTTTGCCGACAGCCCAAGCGGCGCCTTTATCCGGAAAAGTAACATAAGCTCAAGTGATGAGAGCGGATTCTCATACGTATTAGGTTAAGAAGGCATGATTTCAATATCCCAATGATAAGGAAGATTCCCTGCTTGATCTGTCCGAATCGTTCCTGAAAATATTTGACAGTCATACCTTTCGTTTCAGTCGCTTCCACTTTTTTGTTAAAATCTCCCTTATAGCAATGTCGCTGGATCAGATCAGTCATGACCGCTTCCGGAAAAGTTGGTTGATCAGCAAATCAGTTTCTGCATTGTTTGACAAAGAAAATCCATAATAATTCATCCGGTTCAGCTTTATATGCGCCTCCTTATTTATGAGTAAAGGAGCAGATTTAGTATTCGGATAGTCATTCACATTACAAAACAATGTTCTAAAATAGCTCCATTATAAGACGTTACAGGTGTTTCATTTTGGAACAAGATAAGGTTTTACAAAATGCAGAAAAATTGTGCAATGCATAAGGATCAGTAGGGACGTGATATAAGTATGCATTTTATGGTGGCAGCTTGTTCTGGCATGGCTATTGCTGATAAAAAGCAAAGAACTATACCTGTAACAAACAATGACGATCGGCCCCCATGTTTAGATATTTTTTAATATTAGCTTTGTGCCTTTTTCTTGCCGGATTATCTGCTGTGGGGCAGTTTGCATTCGGGCTGACCTACGATTCCTATTGGGCACATTTATTAGCAGAGTCACTGGATGACACTCGTATATATCTGGTATCCTTGTTTGTGGCGTATGTTTCTATATATGGTTTGTCGGCATTGGCTGAAAAGCTCAAGCTGCTGGATCTGCCTGACAATGATCGTAAAGTGCATTCCGAGGCAAAGCCGCTTGTTGGAGGCCTTGGGATTGTTTCTGGCGTTCTTGTGGCAATGCTGCTGTTTTTTCCTGTCATCAAGTATATCAGTCTCATCATTTCAATTCTGCTGATTCTTGGAGTAGGGGTTATTGATGATCGATTTGATATAAGCTTTAAGTGGCGTTTTGGCGTTCAAATTACGGCAACAGTGATAA
>JAAXWX010000055.1 GCA_013334755.1 Chlorobiaceae bacterium
TGATTTATGGAGGTGATGATTCGTATGTGCGCAACGGCGTAACAATCATGAGTTGGCGTGACTGTGCAAAATGGGCCGAGCCTCAATAAACCAGGGAATCAGGAAACCCCCTCTATGCCGTAAACTGTTTCAGCATTCGTAAATCGTTCTCAAACAGCAGACGGATGTCGTCAATCTTGTAGCGAAGGAGTACGGTGCGGTCAACACCCATACCGAAGGCGTAGCCTGACCACTCTTCGGGGTCTATACCGCAGTTGCGCATGACGTTGGGGTGAACCATGCCGCAACCCATGATTTCGAGCCAGCCTGATTTTTTGCAGACTTTACATCCCTTGCCGCCGCAGAGGTAGCAGGTGACGTCAACTTCGGCTGATGGTTCGGTGAAGGGAAAAAAGCTTGGACGGAACCGGAGTTTGACGTCCGAGCCGAACATTTGCTTGGCGAAGGAGTATATGGTGGCTTTGAGGTCGGCAAAGGAGACGTTCTTGTCGATATAGAGCCCTTCGAGCTGGTGGAAGACACAGTAGCTTCGGGAGCTGATGGCTTCGTTGCGGTACACTTTTCCAGGGCAGATGACCCTTATGGGCGGTTTCTGGTCGAGCATGACCCTGATCTGCACCGGTGAGGTGTGGGTTCTGAGGAGCACATCGGAACCGGGGTTGCCGCTGGTGACGAAAAAGGTATCCTGCATGTCGCGCGCCGGGTGATCGGGCGGAAAGTTCAGCAGGTCGAAGTTGTAGCTGTCGAGCTCAAGTTCAGGGCCGGTTGCTATGCCGAATCCCATGGCTGAGAAGATCTGCTTCATCTCGCCGAGCACTTTCTGTACCGGATGTTCGCTTCCGGTGAAGTACCGTCTTCCGGGAAGGGTGAGGTCTATGCCTTTGCTGGTTTTGCTGCTCCCGGCTGATGCAAGCCTCTCTTCTGCTTCGGTGAGCTTTGCATCAGCTGTCTGCTTGAGCTGGTTGAGCAACTGGCCAATACGCGGTTTTTCAGCAGGTTCAACCGTCTTGAGTTGTCCGAAAAGAGCTGCGATGAGCCCTTTCCGAACCGTGTATCTGAGGCGGAAAGTTTCAAGATCTGCCGGTGAGGTAATCTCAAAATCAATAATCTCCTGCTGTAAACTGCGAATGCTCTCTTCCATTATGACCGGTATAAATCTTATTCTAAAACGCTTTTGACAATCACGGTGAACGCTGCAGGATCCTTTACGGCGATTTCTGCAAGAGCTTTGCGGTCTATTTCGATATTCTTTTTCAGCATGGCGTTAACCAGCCTGGAGTATGTGGTGCCGTTCAGGCGTGCTGCGGCGTTGATACGCATGATCCAGAGGGCGCGGAAGGTGCGCTTTTTGACGCGACGGTCACGGTAGGCGTACTGTTCTGCTTTATCGACCGCGTGTTTAACGACGGTCAACACATTGCCGCGTGATCCCCAGAATCCTTTGGCTTTTTTTAATACTCTTTTTCTCCGTGCTTTTGAGGCAACGGCATTATTTGCTTTAGGCATCGTTGTGTCGAGTTAATGTTAAAAATTTACGCCTGTATCATCCGTTTGATCTGCTTTGCCTTCAACCCTTCAAGCAGTGCTGTCTGGTGGAGTCGGCGTGTGCGTTTTCTGTTCTTTTTCTCAAGGTTGTGCGATCCATTCATGCGTTCACGCTTGATTTTTCCAGATGCTGTCGTTTTAAACCGTTTGCATGCTCCACGGTGGGATTTCATTTTAGGCATGATCGTCCTTTATTTTTTTGATATAAAAATGTTCGTATTTCCCTGTGATTACTCTGTCGTTTCAGACGGTGGCAATGGTGCCAGCGGCGGCTGAGTTGTTTTTGCCCTGATGCGCTCGTACGCATCTATTTTCTTCTTGTCAGGCTCGAAATAGACGAAGAGTTTTTTCCCTTCGAATTTTGGTTCACCGTCACGGTTGCTGACAATGCTGAGCCGTTCGGTCAGCCGTTCTGCCAGTTCGAGCCCTTTGTCTTTGTAAATGATTGAACGTCCCAAAAAGACAATGGTTGCCCTGACGCGGTTGCCCTTGCGCAGAAACTCTTCAAGGTGCGCACTCTTGAAATCGAAGTCATGCTTGTCGGTGTTCGGATGAAAGCGCAACTCCTTGAGGGTTGTTGTTTTCTGCTTTTTCTTGAGATCCTTGTCCCTCTTGTCCATTTTATACAGCAACCTGCCGAGGTTGTCGAACTTGCAAACCGGAGGTTCGGCGTTTGGCTGTACTTCGATCAAATCTTGATTCCGCTCTTCGGCTACCCGCTTTGCATCAATGGTTTTCATCACCTCCTGTGTTCCGTCCGGAAAAATAATACGGACTTCCGGAACACGGATCTGCTCATTGACCCGATAGGTGAGTTTTGGCTTTTGAGTCGTAATCTTTTGTTTCTTCATGCGTTCAGGTTTTTTTTAGATAGTCAGGTTCTTGCTGTGATCTCTTTCTGGAGTTTGTCGATCAGTCCGCTTACGCTGAATCGCCCTTCATCACCGACGCGATGACGGCGCAACGAAACCTCGCCGCTCTCCTGCTCTTTCTGTCCGATGACAATCATACAGGGAACCTTGCTGATTTCGGCGTCGCGTATTTTTTTACCGATTTTTTCACTTCTGGTATCAAGTTCAGCGCGTATTCCTGCTCCGAGAAGTGCCTGGTGCACGCTTTTTGCATAGTCGTGAACATCTTCGGCAATAGGGAGCACAACGGCCTGAACGGGCGCAAGCCAGAGCGGGAAGTTTCCGGCAGTGTGTTCGATGAGTACACCAATAAACCGTTCCATCGAGCCGAAAGGTGCCCGGTGAATAACAACGGGGCGGTGTTTCTGTCCGTCGCTTCCGGTGTAGGTGAGGTCGAAGCGTTCCGGCATCACGTAGTCAACCTGGACGGTGCCGAGCTGCCATTTTCTTCCAAGTGCATCACGGACAATAAAATCAATTTTCGGACCGTAGAAGCTTGCTTCGCCGATGCCGATAAAATAATTGATGCCCATGCGGTCGGCAGCTTCCTTGACATCTTTTTCCGCCTGCTCCCATACTTCGGCGGTACCGCCGTACTTGGCCTGGTTTTCGGGGTCATGCATGGAGAGGCGTGTCTGCACATCTGAAAAGCCGAGTGTGCCGAACACAAACTGCGTCAGCTCAATGGCGCTGCAGATCTCATCGACAAGCTGGTCGGGGCGGCAGTAGATGTGCGAGTCATCCTGCGTGAAGCCGCGTGCCCGTACAAGGCCGTTGAGCTCTCCTGACTGTTCGTGGCGATAGACTGTACCGAACTCCGTGAGACGAAGGGGAAGATCGCGGTAGCTCCTCATCTTTGAGCTGTAGATGAGGTGGTGGTGCGGGCAGTTCATCGGTTTAAGAAGATACTGCTCCTGCTTGCCCTCTTCATCGTGATAGGTCAGCGGCGGAAACTGGGAATCGCTGTAGTATGGATAGTGGCCTGAACGCTTGTAAAGCTCAATATTGCCGATATGCGGCGTATAGACCGGCAGGTAGCCGCGCTTGCGCTGCTCCTCTTTCAGGAAAGCTTCGAGCTCGTTGCGGATAATGGCCCCTTTGGGCAGCCAGATCGGCAGGCCGCTTCCAACTTCCGGCGAGAGCATGAAGAGCTCAAGTTCGGCGCCGAGTTTGCGGTGATCCCGTCGTTTTGCCTCTTCAAGCCGTGCCACATGTGCTTTAAGCAGCTTTTCCGTCGGGAAGGTGATGCCGTAAATTCGCTGCATATTCTCTCTTGACGAATCACCGCGCCAGTATGACGAGGAGATGTTGGTCAACAGAACTGCCTTTACTTTTGCTGTTGAGGGGATATGCGGTCCGATGCAGAGGTCGGTAAAACCGTCCTGTTGGTAGAGCGAGACCCTCTCAACATCTTTCAGTGTATCTTCAAGAATTTCCACCTTGTAGGGATCATTCCGGACGGTTCTGAAGAAGGTGATCGCGTCAGTGCGGCTCATCTCTTCCCGCATGATCTGGATATCGCGCGAGCTGATTTCCAGCATCCTCGCTTCTATTTTGCGTAAATCCTCTTCCCGGAATCGGTGAGTTGATGCGACATCATAGTAAAAGCCCTGTTCTATAGAAGGGCCGGCGCCGAATTTACTGTCGGGGTAAAGCTCCTCAATGGCCTGGGCCATAATATGGCTTGAGCTGTGCCAGAAGATATCCTGTCCGGCCGGGGAGTCGAAGGTAATGATTTCTATTGCAGCGTCAGCGGTGAGGGGTGTCGTGAGATCAACCGCCACACCATTAACCTTCAGTGCAAGTGCATCCTGGGCAAGTTTGCGACCAATGGAGAGCGCAACGTCGTTGCCGGTCGTACCAGAGGGAAATGTTTTAATGTTCCCGTCCGGAAGGGTAAGGGCTATTACAGCCAGTATATCCTGATTGTCAGACATTTCTTGTTCCTGTCGTTTCAATCCATGCTAAGGGTGAGGCGGTTGCCGCTCCTTTGCCTGGAAAATATCAATGCAGCCTCTTTATGTTAGTAATGCCGGGCCGGGGGGGCTGCTCAGTTTATAACTGTTTTCCCCGGTTCCGTAAAGTGGACTTGGACTATACACATAAAAATAAAATATTCCAAATCAGTTGACCATTCGCAGCAGTTCAGGTGTGACACTCTCCTTGCCCTGCCTGAGGGTTAGAAGCTCCGCTTTTCTTTTAAGTTCTCTCCCGTAGGAGATCTGGCTGATAAAGGGTGCTTTTTTTACCATCTCGTTCAGGAGGGCGTTGGCTTCGCTGCTCCAGGCGACTTTTTGTGCCGGTTCTTCAACGGCTGAATTTCGGCGGTTGAGCGGAAGGAAGTTGAAGAGCATATCATAAAGGGCGTTGACTATTTCCTGGAGGAGATAGACCGCTCCGCTGTGGCCCATGAATGGGGTTCCGAGCGCCCGGCGTACAATCGGTCCCGGAAAGCCTGCTGGTATGAATCGTGTTTTTGCGTCAAGCTCTGCCAGGTAGATTTTATCAACTATCCGGCCGAAGAGGAACTGTGGCTGTTTCTGCTGAATCTCCTCCCGGACAATAGTGTTGTCAGCTTCGGCTGTATCGTGGCTGAAGAGGCACAGCATTCCCATCTCCCCTGCCAAAAAGGTTTCAAGCCCGAGAGCGTATGTTTTTGCCGCTGTGACGCCGAAACGTATGGTCGGAAACCATTCTGCCTGCGGCCCGCGCCAGAGATCCCAGACGGGTTTCAGGGTTGTGCGTTTTTCTTTATGCATGAACGCTTCTGCCTCTTGCTCTTTGTTCAGGAGGTGTCCAAGATCATGAATGAATTTTTCGGTTTCACCGAGGCCAAAGGGAGCCTGGAGCACGGGACGCTGAAGCTTTTCAGCCAGGGCTTGGCCAAATTCATGGTACATGACGACAATAACGTCGGAGTTTTTCAGGTCGGAAATATCGTGCAGGGAGCTTTCAAATGGATAGACGTGATGGAGGCGTCCTCCTGCACCCTCAATCAGGCGTTTAAGTTCGGCCAGATCTGACGGACTGTTGAAGCAGCCATAGGTCGGGCCGATAATAGAGACAGTTCCGGGCTCGACAACGGCTGGCTTTTTGTTGTCGAACGCTTCATGCAGCCATAGCAGAGCACGGTCGCGCCCCTGCCACTCATTTTCGCCGAGGGAGTTTGAGGAGAAAAAGCGGACATCCGGGTACTTCATCGTCAGCATCCGTTCATGGTCGCTGCCAATCATTTCGCTCTCTGCACTTGATACCAGAATCAGTTGCCTTCCGGGCGCCTGAAGTTTTTCGATTGTCTGGCGGACGATCTCCGCGCTTCCTGACGAGGCGATCTCTTTTTCGGTCAGACTTGTCGGAGTGAAGTTTTCAAGGTAGGGTACGGCATCGGTGTAGTCAATGACGGCCACTCCGACAAGATTGTAGCAGCCGACCGGTGCATCGGCAATGACATGAACGTCCTGCATGGAGCAGAAGGTGTTGACTGCTCCCCAGTAGGCGCTTGCGGTCGATTCGTCCCGAACTGTTTTTCCCATGGTCAAAAGCGGATAATCGTTTTTTTATGTTCTTGCGTTCAGCGTGGTGTTCCCTGAAGTGAGACCGGAAGTATACCCTCTGGTTTGAGTTTTCCTCTCAAGACGTCTACCGCATACTCCTCACTTGATTCGTTTGAGGAGTAGGTGCAGAGATAGGTGGTTATTTCAGGAAAATAGTTGATGATGTAAGGGGTTCCAAGCGAAACAAAGATCAGCGGTCTCTCTTTCGGTACTATCCCGGTCAGTGAGTGGATGAACTGCTGCTGCTTTTCGGTCAGTTTCAGGGTGCCTGATCCGGAGAGTGCCTTGACATATGCGGTGACAATAACAGCTGATGCATTCATTGCCTGACCGGCAGCGTTTACATAGTCAGGATTGCTTGTATCGGGATCAATTCTGATATGGCTCGCGGTAAAATACTGATCAAGGTTTTTGATGTATCCTTTTCCGGTTTCGCCATCGGCTTTGTCCTGCAGCATGATATTAAGGATGCGGCCTGACGATGGTTCGGTTTTCAGAGGAAGATAGTGGTTTGCATCGTTCACAAGAGTGAGAGAACGCGAAGCGATTTTTTTGGCAAGAGTGCGGTGAGATTCAGGGTTTACTTCTTCCTTGATCCGGTTCAGATCGACAAGCTTTCTGTGTTCGATGTCAAGCCAGGTTTTAACCTGCAGAATTCTGCGTACCGAGGCATCGATCTGTTGCAGAGGAATAACTCCCTCTTCAACGGCTTTGACGATCGAGCTGTGGGCAAGTTCGGGATCGGGTGAAAAGAGAAGGAGGTCGTTGCCGGCCATCACAGCTTTTACCGAAATTTCCGGGACGTTCTGGCCGTTGTAAAGCGCTTTCATGTTCAGGGCATCGGTAATGATCAGTCCCCTGAACCCAAGCTCATTGCGGAGCAGGTCGGTGACGATTGTTTTGGAAATGGAGGCAGGCTCCATGGTGCCGGTCAGTTTCGGGACGGCGAGATGTCCGGTCATAATACTGATGACGCCTTGTTCTATGGCAGCCTTGAATGGCTTAAGTTCGTATGCTTCCAGTCTCTGGCGGTCAGCCTGAAGGACAGGGAGGGAAAGGTGGCTGTCGATGGTAACATCCCCATGTCCCGGAAAGTGCTTTGCGGTTGCAATAATCCCATGCGACTGGAGCCCTTTGATGATGGCATTGGACATGCTGATGGTCAGAGGGAGGCTGTCACCGAAAGAACGGGTGTTGATAATGGGGTTTTGCGGGTTGATGTTCAAGTCAACCGTAGGAGCATAGTTCTGGTGTAGTCCGATGATTTTTGCCTCTTCTGCGATGGCTTTTGCCATGTCAGCGGCAAGTTCAGCATTCTGTGTTGCTGCAACGGCCATGTTTGGCGGGAATTCGGTAGCCCCGCTCAGCCTCATGGCTACACCGCGTTCCATATCGGCGCTCATCAGGAGAGGCCGGGGTGCAATCGACTGGAAATGGTTTGCGAGCATCCCGGCGCTGAATGCATCGCCCTTGAGAAACATGATGCCGCCGACCTTTCCTTCCTGTACCAGCCGGCTCAGGAGCTGGTATTCTTTGTCATTGCTGCTGTTGTAATGGCCTTCAATCTGCCCGATAAGCATCTCACCTACCTTTTCCGAAAGCGTCATGCTTTTCAGGCTCTCCTCTATACGGGAGTCTTGACGGTTGAATATCTGCTGGGCGCACCATTTTTCGGTGCCCGGTTTTGATCTGGCTGAAACCGTTGATGTTGCTGCCATGAAGAGCAGGAGGATAAAAAGGCAAACGTGCGAGTGGCTGGATCTTTTTTTCATCTGGTTTTAATTCTGTCCGGCCATGCCGTTTATCGGTGAAGAGCGCCAGGTTATCTGACTCAAAAGTAAAAAAAATCCCGACAATTCATTATTCCGGGTATTGAAGAGGCATTGTTTTCAAGAAATTGCGGTATTGTGGCGAGCTGAAGGCATTGAAGAGTTCTATTGCCTTGACTGTCCATTATAAACAAGACCGTCGTTATCACTGTACACCTTCAGGACTGAGCAGGCATCTATGCGGCGGATTCCGGTAAGCACCTCTATTTTCCGTTTTTCAAGTTCAGCAATCCAGTTTTCGGGTTTTGCACCTTCATCAAATCCTGTTTTTTCTGTATCGGAGGTGTATGCTCCGCATACCAGGCGGCTGATGCCTGACCAGATGATAGCACCGTAACACATGGCACAGGGTTCTGAGGAGGTGACCAGCTCATATTCCGGAAAGTCGGGGCGGCTCAGTGTGTATGAGGAGAGGTGGTGCTGGGCAATGGCAAGAGCCACCATTTCAGCGTGTGCATGCGAGCAGTTGCTCCGGACAACCAGATTAACTCCTGCAGAAATAAGCCGGCCTGTCAAGCGCTCAAAAACAGCGGCTCCGAAAGGTCCGCCGGTTCCATGGAGGATATTTTGCCGGGCAAGTTCAATAACGAATCTCATGCGTTCGTCGTCCGACAGGAGTGATCCGCAGTTTCCGGCAGAGAACGTTTTAAGCCATGGCGGCAGGAGTAACTCGGGATTACAGTTTTGCATTAAAAGACTAATATCCTGAAAAATGGTTTGTTTGGGCAGGAATAGTTCAGCTCATATACAGATAAGGCTTCCATTCATCGGATAACGATGCAGTCAAGTGCTGCATGAACATCAGGTTATTGGGCCTGATCGCTTGTTTTAACGGGTGCATGCCTGCTTCGCGGGGTGTTTTGCTTCCTTTTATTGAGTTGCAGCGCGTGCATGCCGTAATAAGATTTTCCCATGAATCCTCACCACCTCTGGAGCGAGGTACCATGTGGTCAATGGTTAATGGCAGATCGGTTTTTCCGCAATACTGGCATTGGAAATTGTCTCTCAGGAGAATGTTTTTCCGGTTCAGCAGGATGCTTTTGTATGGCACCCTGACAAAAAAGGTCAGGCGGACAATACTTGGCAGCGGAAAGCTGCGCGACACCGTGCAGATGAATCGTTCAGGGTGGTGGGCGACCGGTACGGCTTTGCCTCCAAAAAGCAGGAGAACAGCCTTTTGAACATTACAAATACTTAAAGGTTCATAGCTGCTGTTGAGTACAAGAACTTTCGTGTGATGTAGCATACCCTGGTGGTTTTTTATAGTATAAAGCCATGATATTGTAATAATATGTTACGTGAACGTTCTGTTAATTTATTTCTGTTTGCAGCCGTTACAGCGTGCAGCAGATATTCAACTGTCTTGAAGCCATTGCTTCATCGAGCCGCTTGACCGGTGTGGTGACCGGTGACGAGAGTACCAGTTCCGGGTTGTTTGCGGCTTCATCGGCAATGCTGAGCAGTGCCTGGGCAAAAATGTCGAGTGTCTCTTTTGATTCGGTCTCTGTCGGTTCAATCATCAGTGCTTCACTGACAATAAGCGGGAAGTAGATGGTCGGAGCATGAAAGCCGTAGTCGAGCAGCCTTTTTGCCATATCCAGCGTTCTGACGCCATGCTCTTTTTTCTGTCGGTCACCCGAAAGGCAGAACTCGTGCATGACCGGTTTCGGGTAGGGCAAATCGAAACGTTCAAGAAGCAGGCTCAGCAGGTAATTTGCATTGATGATGGCATTTTCAGAGACCCTGCGCAGTCCATCGGGCCCAAGCATCCGGATGTAGGTATATGCCCTGACGAGCACGGCGAAGTTTCCGTAGAAGTTCATCATTCTGCCGATGCTTTCCGGACGGTCGTATGAAAGCTTGTAGGTAGTGCCGTTCTCTGTTTCCTGTTTTTCGATGACCGGGAGCGGCAGGAAGGGCAGAAGCTTTTCACTGACTCCGACGGGTCCGCTGCCGGGTCCGCCGCCGCCGTGCGGAGCGGCAAAGGTCTTGTGCAGATTGTAATGAACTACATCAAAACCCATATCACCGGGACGGGTTATGCCGAGCAAGGCATTCATGTTGGCACCGTCCATATAGAGCAGACTGCCGTTGTCGTGCACCATACGGGCAATGAGCCGGATCTCTTTTTCAAAGAGTCCGATGGTATTTGGGTTCGTCAGCATCAGTGCAGCAACATCACCATCAAGTTTGCTCCGAAGGTCGTCCAGGTCGGTGCGCCCGTCCGGATTGCCTTTGACGGAGATGATATCGTATCCGGCCAGAGCGGCTGATGCGGGGTTGGTGCCGTGTGCCGAATCAACCACAAGGAGTTTATGGCGTTTTGAGCCAATTGACTCATGGTATTTCTTGATGAGCAGAATACCGGTCAGCTCTCCGTGTGCGCCGGCAGCAGGCTGCAGTGTTACGGCAGCCATTCCGGCAATTTCGCGCAGCATTTCAGCCAGTTCATACATGAGCTGCAGTGCACCCTGGGTTGTTTCAGCGGGCTGCAGGGGATGGAGCGCGCTGAAACCCGGAAGGTCACAGGTGTAATCATTTATTTTGGGATTGTACTTCATGGTACAGCTTCCCAGCGGGTACATATTCTTGTCGACGTGATAGTTCAGGTTTGAGAGTCGCACAAAGTGACGGACAACCTCGCTTTCCGGCACCTCAGGAAGTTCTGCCGGTTCAGAGCGCAGAAATTTCGAGGGGAGAATGGATTCCAGAGGAAGTTCAGGAACATCGTTTCCGGAGAGGCTGTATCCCTTGCGCCCCTCGCGGGAAAGTTCAAAAATCAGTTTTTCTCTCATGGT
>JAAXWX010000096.1 GCA_013334755.1 Chlorobiaceae bacterium
ATTGATTCATGAAGGGTCGTGAAAGGTATTTGCTTACCTTTTATCGTTTCCGTTCCTGAGAGATTAGAAAATGAAAAGGTATGGATGAGGAGAGCAGGTATAACCATGTTTCCGGGCAATTGCCTGATGCCTTAAGGCAATTGCAGGAAGAAAATGTCAGGTTGAAAGCTTTGCTTGGTGCAAATGGCATACCATGGGATGAGTCTGCTCCTTCAGAAGAAAATTTACCTGAAATCACATCGACATCGACAGTGCAGCGTTCAGCTCTGGAAAAAGTCGCACTGTTCGGGCAACTATTCCGTGGACGCAGGGATGTCTATCCAATTCGTTGGGAGTCTGCCAAAGGAATGTCGGGTTATTCTCCTGCGTGCGGCAATGAGTGGCGGAAAGGTATCTGCAATAAGTCCCGGATCAAATGTGGTGATTGCGAGCAGCGCTTGCTCTTACCGGTTACAGAAAATGTTCTTTACCGCCATCTTACCGGCAAGCATACCATCGGTGTCTATCCAATGCTGACGGATGAAACCTGTTATTTTATTGCGACTGACTTTGATGATGAGGGCTGGCATGAGGACGCATCAGCCTTCATACAGTCGTGCAGGGAGCTGAATATTCCAGCCTCTTTGGAGATTTCGCGTTCAGGCAATGGTGCGCATGTATGGATTTTTTTTGCTGAACCTGTTCCGGCGTCAAATGCACGGCAGCTTGGTGCTGCACTTATAAGCCAGACATGTGACCGTACCCGTCAACTTGCCATAAAAAGTTACGACCGTTTTTTTCCTAATCAGGACACCCTGCCAAAAGGTGGTTTCGGTAACCTGATTGCGCTCCCGTTGCAGCAAAAGCCACGATCTAAGGGATTCAGTGTATTTGTTGATGAAAACTTTGTCATCTATCCTGACCAGTGGGAATATCTCTCATCCATCCAGAGACTATCCCGTATCGAACTGGATTCAGCCGTAAAGCGTTCATGCGGCGTTCGTCATCCGCTTGATATCGCTTTTATTGCAGAAGAGGAGGAACAAAAGCCATGGCAACGCTCATTGCAGAGTTTCAGTCGGATCCCCGGCCCCATGCCTGAATCATTGACTCTTGTGCTCGCTAATCAGATCTTCATTGCCAAAGCCGATCTGCCCCAGCCATTGGCCAACCGTCTCATTCGCCTGGCGGCTTTTCAAAACCCTGAGTTTTACAAGGCTCAGGCTATGCGTCTGCCGGTATGGGACAAATCCAGAATCGTCTGCTGTGCCGAAAACTTTCCGCTTCATATCAGTTTACCGAGGGGATGCTTTGACGCAGTCACTGAACTGCTGCGACAGCACAATATTCCTATGGACATTCAGGATGAGCGCATCTCAGGCACCGAAATAACAGTAATGTTTACCGGTCAGTTAAGAAAAGACCAGCAAACGGCAATCACTGAGATGCTCAAGTACCAAACCGGTATTCTCTCGGCCCCCACTGCATTCGGCAAGACCGTCATGGCTGCCGCAATAATCGCGCGGCGCAAAGTGAGCACACTTATTCTTGTTCATCGAGCTGAACTTCTCCAGCAATGGAGGGAGCGGTTATCCACTTTTCTCGACTTGTCCGATACTTCTCATGGTTTTATTGGAAGCGGCAAAAAGAAACTATCAGGCTTGATTGATATCGCCGTTATGCAATCCCTTTCACGGCGTGATGATCTTGCCGTGCTGCTCGACAACTATGGCCATATCATTGTTGACGAGTGTCATCATCTTTCAGCATTTACTTTTGAGGCAATTCTCAAGCAGGCCAAAGCGGAATATGTTCTGGGACTGACAGCAACACCTATTCGTCGAGACGGTCATCAGCCCATAATCTTTATGCAGTGCGGCCCTGTAAGGTATCGCGCACTTCAAGCAGAAAATGCACCAGTTCGTTTAGAGGTTCGGCCGCTCAAACTGTATTCGCCGGAAATTCCCCTGGGATCTGGTATTCAGGATGTTTTCCGTATCCTTGCCCATGATTCCTTTCGCAACCACAGCATTGCAAAGGATATTCTGGCTGCATATCACGAAGGCCGAAAGATTCTTGTGTTGACGGAGCGTACAGAACAACTGGAACTGATATGCGAAGCACTCGCTGATCAAATTCCGCATAGCTTTTTGCTGCACGGCCGGTTGACAAAAAAGCAGCGCGCAGCTACGCTTGCAGGCCTCGCAGAACTTGATGATTCGGTTCCACGGGTAATTCTGGCAACCGGGCGCCTGATTGGTGAAGGTTTTGATCATCCCCCTCTTGATACCATGGTGCTTTCCATGCCTGTTTCCTGGCATGGAACATTACAGCAGTACGCAGGTCGTCTGCACCGTGAACATGTCAATAAAGGTGATGTTCGTATCTATGATTATGTCGAACATGACAATCCGCAGCTTGCACGAATGTGGGAAAAGCGCCAGCGTGGTTATCGAGCAATGGGGTACCGTATCAGTATGCGGGAGTGATTTTCTGATTGAAGTAATATTGCGTCTCCCTTTCCGGGCTTGAATTTTAATTGATGGGTAATTGATAGATCTGTTTGAATAGGTGTTATTGATGTGATTAACTTGTTTTTATTAAATCAGTTGTTTCTGTAAAAGATAATTGATGGGTGATTGATTCAAAGAAGCATTGATGACTAATCCAGCCATGACTGGCCCAGTTGTCCCACAACGGCATATTACGTGAGTACAGTTAAACTTTCGTAAAGGTTGGATTAACAGACGAACAAAACATAGTGGCGATGGTAGTGACCATGATCCGGCATGGGTTGAACTGGAACTGCAGAGCAGGCAACTGAACGAATTTCTTTTGTGAATAGTTAACTATTTTGTTAACAT
>JAAXWX010000056.1 GCA_013334755.1 Chlorobiaceae bacterium
TTGTGATCTGACCCTTCGCCACACCTCCAATTGCAGGATTGCAGGACATCCTTGCAATCGCCGTAAGGTCTGATGATATGAGAAGGCAGGATGCGCCCATTCTTGCAGAAGAAAGTGCCGCTTCACAACCGGCATGACCTGCGCCGACAACTATAATATCATACATTGAACAAGTATTGTTTCACGTGAAACAATTTTTTATTAGTTAAGTATATCGAAAATAAAGATATGTTATTATAGCGCTTTTTCACCCGATTTCTCCCGACTGAAAATGCCTAAACAAAAGGGGGCAAACCTGATGATTTGCCTTGATTTTGATGTAATCCTCCCCTGCTTGTGCGTTAAAAGTGTTTTATATGCCGTATTGAAGTGTTATTATTGTAATTTTGTTGTTAACATGTGCGGACTTAAAGTTGAAAAGAGCCTGCTGGCTTTTTAGTGTTTATCGCCATTCGGCTGATCCCTGTTTGATGCTTGACGCAATGTCTGCAGTGTGACATTTCTCCCTGATTTCTGTGACGAGCGTAATAAAAAAATTGCATTAAACCGGCTCGTTCTTTATATACTTATATAGCTATGTATGCTACCCATTAGCTGGTTTTGCTGTTGACCTTGCAGCTTATGCCTTTAAATCGTAACCATATCTATGAAAAGAAGACAATTTCTTGTGTCAGGAGCAATATTTTCTGCATTTTTGTCAATGCGTCCCGCAAGACTGCTTGCTGGATGGAACTCAACTATTTTTCAGCAGTCATCATTAGATGCAGCATTCCTGAATGCTCTGGGGACAAAGAATCTTGTTCGTTCTAATGAGATAACAATTGTTGCTCCACCTGTAGCATCCGACAGTGCTGCTGTGCCAGTTGAAATTCATTCATCATTAACGTGCGACCAGCTTTTCCTCTTTGTTGAAAAAAATCTAACTCCTCTTGTTTTCAAATGTGATTTGCATGGCAGTATGCAATCATTTTTTTCCCTGAATATCAAGATGAGAGAAGGGTCGGCGCTTTATGCTGTTGTCAGAGAGAACGGTAAATACTTTATGACTTCCGTGCAGGTTGAGGTAATGGCGCAGGCCTGTTAATCCAGAATTATATTATATCTTTCTACAATGAGCAGTAGTGTAAGAATTTTTGCCCGCGAGGAGAGCGGCACGGTTCAGGTTAAAGTTATCATTCCACATCCAAATGAATCCGGTACCAGGAAAGATGAGCAGGGGAACCTTGTTCCTGCTCATTTTATAAAAGAAGGCGCTATATCCCTCAATAGTAATCCTCTTTTTGAAATCCAGCTTGGCCCGTCAGTTTCAAAAGATCCTTTTTTTCAGTTCAGGTTTGCTGGAAAGAAAGGTGATATGCTGCATGTTTCTTTTCTCGACAACAAGGACGTTCATTATGTTGCAGAGACAGTGGTTCAATAGAAGAGTTCCGGTCATAGAGCAGTAATGTTTTTTTTATCACTAAATATGGAGGAAATACGTTATGGCGGTTAAATTCAGAGTATGGCTGACTGCATGCGCCTTCTCTACGTTAGCGCTTGCCACAGGGAGTGGGGCTTTTGCGGCAGGGAGTGGGGCCAGTTCAAAACCAGCTAAGCAAGTGCAGGTAAAAAGGGGTGAGGCAAATCCGCGTGGTTTGGTTCTTTCGCTTTCCTGCTCATCATGTCATGGTACAGATGGCACGAGTGTAGGTATTATCCCGTCGATTTCAGGCAGGTCTGCCGAGTACCTGGAGGCGGCTTTGAAAGCCTTCAAATCGGGAACACGTTACTCGACGGTTATGAGCCGTCACGCCAAAGGATATACCGATGAAGAAATCCGGCTGATTGCCGATTATTTTGGAAATGTCTCGCGAAATAACAAATAAGCCGGAGGATGATCATGACTCATAAACTTTCACGTCGGGATTTCAATAAACTCCTTCTGTCGGGTGTGGCTGGTTCTGCAATCGGGATATTTGGTACGTCGAACAAGGCATTTGCTGGCTCAAAAAGAGTTGTCGTTATCGGAGGCGGGTTCGGTGGAGCTGCTGCCGCAAAATATTTGAGGAAACTTGACCCGTCAATCTCTGTGACGCTGGTTGAGCCAAAAGCAATTTTCTATACCTGCCCGTTCAGCAACTGGGTGCTCGGTGGCCTGAAAACCATGGATGATATTGCCCAGACCTACACCGTACTCAAGAACAAGTACCAGATCAACATTATCGCCGATTCCGCAGTTGCTGTCGATGCATCGAAAGGAACGGTCAAGCTGAAAAGCGGCAAGGTGCTGAACTATGACCGTTTAATTGTTTCTCCCGGAATTGATTTCAAATGGGACTCCATACCAGGATACAGCGAGAGCGTTGCTGGCAGCAAAATGCCTCATGCTTATCAGGCAGGCCCCCAGACCATCTTGCTGCACAAACAGCTGCTTGACATGAAGAACGGAGGCAGGGTTCTCATCTGCCCGCCCGCCAATCCTTTCAGGTGTCCTCCCGGCCCCTATGAAAGAGCCAGTCTGATTGCCGGTTATCTGAAAGCCAAGAAACCAAATTCGAAAATCGTTATTCTTGATCCCAAGGACAAGTTCTCAAAACAGGCTTTGTTCAAGAAGGGCTGGGAGCGCCTTTATCCCGGTATGATCGAGTGGCGATCAGTTGCTGCAGGTGGTAAGGTAACGGCGGTTGATGCCGCAGCAATGACGGTGACCACTGAGTTTGGTGTAGAAAAAGGAGATGTCATCAACATCATTCCTCCCCAGAAGGCAGGAAAAATTGCTTTTGATGCAGGCCTTACCGATGCAACCGGTTGGTGCCCGATCAATCCCGTATCGTTCGAGTCAACCATCCATCCAGGAATCCATGTAATCGGTGATGCATCCATCGCCGGGGCGATGCCTAAATCAGGTTTTGCCGCAAGTAGTCAGGGTAAAGTTGCTGCGGCCGCTATTGTCCGGCTATTCCAGGGTAAAGTACCCGCAGCGCCTTCGCTGGTCAACACCTGTTACAGCTTGCTTGCTCCCGGATATGGTATTTCTGTTGCAGGTGTTTACAAGCTGACTGCAGAGGGTATCGTTGAAATCAAGGAAGCTGGCGGGGTGACGCCGATTACTGCTGATGACGACCAGCTCAACGAGGAAGCTATGTTTGCATCAGGGTGGTACAATAATATTGTGCATGATACCTGGGGATAAGTTTTCTTTTGCAGTTGACAAAGTAAAAGCCCGGCCTCAAGCCGGGTTTTTACTTTGCAGCCTGTTGATCCAGGTATGTTGGGCGAGGATGTAGATTGTTAGATAATCAATACCTCATTTTATATATTGGCTCAACTATTTCTTTCGAGCGTAACGTGATTCCATCAATGAAAAATAAAAGTTTTAATCTTTTTCTTATTGCAGTTGTCACTTTAGTCGCTGCCTGGTCATTATGGCCTACCTGGCGTGACTATTCTCTTTCAAAACAGCTCAGTAGTTTTGCCTCGGCGCAGGATAGTCTGAAATATATGCTGAGTCACCGTGAGGAGATTGAGGATGCCCGTAAAAAGAGTCTGAAACTCGGTCTGGATTTAAGGGGCGGGATGCATCTGGTTATGGAAGTTGACCAGGTTGATCTCTTTGAACAGAAGGCATGGAATAAAGACGGCAAGTTTACTGCCATCATGCAGAATGTCAGGAAGAACGTTGCGCAAAGCGATGCAAGGGTAATCGATCTGCTTGTTGCTGAGTTTAAACGTGAGAATATTCGCTTGAGCCGTTATTTTTATGATATCCGTAATACTGACCAGGAAATTATAGCAAAACTGGAAAAAGAGTCCGAAGATGCACTGACCCGTGCAAAGGAGATCATTCGTAATCGTATCGACCAGTACGGTGTAGCTGAACCGGTTATTACTACACAGGGCAGCAGAAAAATCATTATTGAACTTCCCGGTGTTTCGGATGAAAACAGGGTCAGAAATTTATTAAAAGGTACTGCGAAACTTGAATTCAGGCTTCTCCGGGAACCGGAAGTTATGGTCAGGACGCTTGACAGAATCAATACGTATCTGCTTCAATCCAATTCCGGCGTTGTCGCAGCAAAGGATGCGCCTCTTCCTGATTCGACAGCAGCAGTAACACTTCCTGTAGATGTATCCAAGACCTCACCCCCACTTGCACCTGTGGTTTCAGTTCCAACGCCAGCTCCAGCCAGCAAGCAGCAATCGGCTAAACCGCTGTATGATGTGATCGGTGTTTTTCAAAATGGGACGGCATTTACAGCCGAGCACACGAAGGAATATGTGTTGTCACTGCTGCATCGCAGCGATATACAGGCACTGCTTCCTCCGGACTCTGAGCTGCTCCTTGCTGCAAAGCCTGATACAGGTAACAGTGGTGAAAAGCTTTATTCAATTTACCTTGTCAAAAAGAGTCCTGAGCTGACGGGCGGCGTCATTACAGAGGCAAAGGCAACTTTTGGTTCAGAAGGGGTGCAACCTGAGGTTTTGATGACGATGAACACCGAAGGAACGTCGAAATGGGCCCGTATTACCGGAGCCAATATCGGTAAGCGTATTGCAATTGTGCTTGATGGCGCAGTCTATAGTGCTCCTGTCGTGCAGTCAAAGATTCCTAATGGTAATTCGGTGATCAACGGGATTGAAAGTCTTGAGGAAGCAAAAGATCTTGAAATTGTTCTGAAAGCTGGTGCTCTTCCCGCTCCTGTCAGGATTATTGAAGAACGTACCGTCGGACCTTCGCTCGGAGCCGATTATATCCGAGCAGGAATGCAATCCATTATCTGGGGCTTTACCGCGGTAGCTATATTTATGATATTATATTACCGCAAAGCAGGAATCGCAGCTGATGTAGCAGTGGTGCTCAACATTCTTATTGTGCTTTCAGTACTTGCAGGTTTTAATGCGTCCCTTTCGCTCCCAGGTATTGCAGGTATTGTGTTGACCATGGGTATGGCGGTTGACGCCAATGTCCTGATTTATGAGAGGATACGAGAAGAGCTTGCTGAAGGAAAGTCTGTGATTACTGCTGTGACGCAAGGTTATGACCGAGCTTTTTCGTCAATTCTTGATTCACATGTAACGACGCTGTCGGCGGCTTTTCTGCTTTATACTTACGGGATCGGGCCTATTCAGGGGTTTGCCGTAACACTGCTGATTGGTACCTCGGCAAGCTTGTTTACAGCCATTGTGGTGACAAGGGAGATCTTCCATATTCTGCTCACCAAAAACCTTATGTCAGACAAAAGTTTCGGTTAATATTTCAAGACGTTTCAACCCATGAGGATCTTTCAGAATACTAATTTTAACTTTATACGGTATCGTAAAATTGCGTACGGTTTTTCTGTAATTCTGCTTGTTGCAGGCGTGGTTTCGCTTGTGGTTAAAGGGCTGAACTACGGTATTGACTTCAGGGGCGGTTCAGAAGTGGTTATACGGTTCGAGAAAAATGTGGATGTCGGCGAGGTTCGATCCGTGCTGGATGCTGCAGGAGTTTCTGGTACGTTAAAGCAGTACGGTATGGACCGTTCCTTTCTCTTCAGTACGGTCTTCCAGGGAGATACGGGACAACTGAAATCGCTGGTTTCCAATGCCCTTAATGACCGGATTAAAGGTAACGGTCATGAAATTGTCCGTATTGACGCTGTGGGTCCAAGTATTGCTTCCGATTTGAAATGGTCGGCGGTAAAAGCCCTTATTGCAGCCCTTATTGCGATTCTTATTTATGTTGGAATCCGGTTTGAGACAAAATTTGCTGCCGCCGGCGTCATAGCCATCTTGCATGATGTTTTGACGGTTCTTGGTCTTTTCAGTATTCTTGGAGGTATCTTTGCTTTCATGCCCCTTGAAATGGACCAAAGCATCATCGCGGCATTTCTTACCATAGCAGGGTACTCCATTACCGATACGGTGGTGGTTTATGACCGTATCAGAGAGCGAATACGGGGACAGAAACCGTCTGAGTATGAACGGATTTTCAATGAAAGCATGAACCAGACCCTGAGTCGGACGATCATTACTTCAGGGACTACGCTGTTGAGTGTTTTAGTCCTCTTTATTTTTGCCGGACCTGCAATCAGGGGGTTTGCTTTTGCTGTTTTCTCCGGAATTTTGATTGGAACGTATTCATCGATCTTTGTTGCAGCGCCTCTTGTCTATGACTGGCTCAGGCTTACCAAAAGTTCTGTCCGACTGAGGGGCAGCAAGGTTTCCTGAGAGCGCGTTTCGTCAGTTGACGCATAATTTATTCTGCACCCTTGCTTTTTGCGGCAAAGGGGCTTAAACAATATTCACCTGTAAAGAACTCGGGCATGAAAAAAGTGTTGAGGAAAGCCGCATTGCTGCTTTTAGTCGGATACTCCTCTCTGCAAGCGCCAGCTATTGCCGAAGTTGCTGACCGGATTGTTGCGGTTGTTGGAAATGAAGTCATCTTCAAATCGGAAATTGATACAAGGGAGCTCATGGCTCGCATGCAGTATCCCCAGATCAAGCAAGATAAAGGGTTGTCCCGATCAATCCTTGACGGGTTGATTGATCAGAAAATTATTCTTGCAAAAGCCAAAATCGACAGTGTCAGTATCGATGAAAATGCTGTTGTTTCCATGGCAAGCGACCGGTTTCGTGAGCTGAATGCCAAGTTTACATCAAAAGCTGAGATGGAAGGTCGTTTCGGCAAGTCCTCTGCAGGGATTCTTGAGGGGATTCGTCAAGAGCTGCGCAACCAGCAGTTAGTAGATACGCTTCGACGCAAAAAAAGTGCCGGCGTTACAGTCAGTTATGATGAAGTAATGGCTTTCTTTACAGCAAACAAGTCTCAAATTCCTCAAATTCCTGAAGAGGTATCTGTATCGCAGATCGTAAGATTCCCTGCCGTGTCTGAGGATAGCAGAAAGCAAGCCCTCGCAACGATTGAGCGGATTCAGACAGAGCTTAAGGGTGGTGCAGATTTTGGTGTTTTGGCAACGCAGTATTCACAGGACCCTGGCTCTGCCAAGGCCGGGGGAGATCTTGGTTTTGTCCGTAAAGGTCAGTTTATACCGAGCTTCGAGAATGCCGCATATGCACTCAAGGAAGGCAAAATCTCCGATGTTGTTGAAACGCGCTATGGATATCATCTCATTCAGTTGCTCAGCAAAGAACCGAATGCAATTCACGCCCGACATATTCTCATTGCGTTTGAACGCAAGACAGGAGATTTTTCCGGAGTGACCCAGCAGCTGAACAGCCTGCGTTCTGACGTAATGAACGGAAAGCAGACTTTTGCTGACATGGCGAAAAAATATTCAGAGGATCCTGTATCAGCTCAGCTTGGAGGATTGATAATTCTGGGTGGTTCTTCCAAGCAGACGCTTTCTCCTGCAGCTTTACGACCTCAATTGCAGCAGATCATCGCTACGTTAAAGAATAGCGGAGATATCAGTGAACCCCGGAAAATCGATCCGCCACAAGGCGAGCCATTCTATGCAATATTCCGGTTGAACGACCGGTTACCTGCACACACGCTTAATCCTGAGAAAGATTATGCTTACCTTGAAGAGCTGGCACTTGCAGATAAAAATCAGCAGATTTTCAATCAATGGATGCAGCAGCTCCGCAAGGAGGTTTATGTCCGCATCTCAGACATCTAAGCGGCGGACATAACGGGCATTTTTCTCGATAAACTCTCTTCGTGGTTCAACCTTGTCACCCATAAGAGTGGAAAATACCTGATCGGCTTCCATTGCGTTTTCCACGTTGACCAGCAAGAGTGAACGGTGGGCAGGATCCATAGTGGTACTCCAGAGCTGTTCGGGGTTCATCTCTCCGAGACCCTTGTACCGCTGGATATGAATATTTGCCTTGCCCTTCTGCATTTTTTTCATGCCGTCCGAAATACTGTTCCTTTCATCGTCATCCCATGCATACTGTTGTTCCTTGCCTGATTTGACGAGATAGAGCGGCGGTTGGGCTATAAAGACCCTTCCAGCTTCAATCAGGGATCGCATATGGCGGAAAAAGAAGGTCAAGAGCAATGTTCTGATGTGTGCACCATCAACATCAGCATCGGTCATAATGATGATCTTGCCATACCGCAGCTTTTCAACAGAAAATTCCTCTTCACCGAAGCTGGTACCAAGAGCAAGAATGATAGTTTTGATCTCCTCGTTCTCAAGCATTTTGTGCAGCCGGGCCTTTTCGACGTTCAGGATTTTACCTTTTAGAGGAAGGATTGCCTGGAAGCTCCGGTCTCTTCCCTGCTTGGCACTGCCGCCTGCCGAATCACCCTCGACTATATACAGCTCACAGTGTTCAGGGTCGTTGATTGAGCAGTCAGCAAGCTTTCCCGGCAGACCAGAGCTTTCCAGCACCGATTTTCTGCGGGTAAGCTCCTTGGCTCTTCGGGCCGCCTCTCTCGACATGGCTGCACCTTTGACTTTTTCAATAATCATCTTGAGCACATTCGGATTGCTTTCGGCAAACTCCGAGAGCTGCTCATTGACAACAGTTTCAACAATACTCTGCGTTTCCGAATTACCAAGCTTTGTCTTGGTCTGTCCCTCAAACTGGGGTTCAGCAACCTTGACAGAGATGACCGTTGTCAGCCCTTCCTTGAAATCATCACCGGTAAGAGAGAGCTTAAGGTTTTTCAGGAGGTCATTTTTCTGTGCATAGGCATTGAGCGTTCTTGTCAGTGCCTTGCGGAAACCTGTAACGTGGGTGCCTCCTTCATGAGTGTTGATGTTGTTGACATAGCTGAACACATTCTCCTGATAGGAATCATTGTACTGGATGGCTATTTCAACAATGGTTGTATCCCGCTCACCGTAGAGATAGATCGGTTCCTTGAGCAGATTGATGCGGTTTTGATCGGTAAACTGGACAAATTCCTTGATGCCACCCTCATAATGAAATACCTCCTGGAATCCGTCGGTATCCTGTACCGTGATGCTGAGTTCTTTATTGAGGAAGGCCAGCTCACGCATACGATCGATAATAATATCCTTGCGTAACTCGGTTGTCTTGAAAATAAGATGATCCGGCAGAAAGGTTGTTTTTGTGCCTCGTTTGTCGGACTTGCCGATAACCTTGACATCACCCTGGGGCACACCCCGTTCAAATCGCTGGAAATAAACATTGCCGTCACGGTATACCTCGACTTCGCACCATTCCGAAAGGGCGTTGACTACTGAAGCACCAACACCGTGAAGTCCACCTGAAACCTTGTAGGCTCCCTTGTCGAACTTGCCACCGGCACCGATGACGGTCATGACCAGTTCAAGCGCTGATTTCTGTTTTTCCGGATGAATATCCACAGGAATACCCCGGCCATGGTCAATCACCGTAACCGACCCGTCAGGATTCAGAGAAACAAAAATGTAATCATTGAAGCCGCCGAGCGTTTCGTCGATAGAGTTGTCGACAATTTCATAGACAAGATGGTGCAGACCCCTGCTGTGAATATCGCCAATATACATGGCAGGGCGCATGCGGACATGCTCAATGCCGTCAAGAACCTGAATGTTGGTTGCTCCGTAGCTCGATTCTGTCAAAGGGGTCAGTGGGGAAAGGATATCGTCTTCCTGCATAATAATCAGCTATAACTGTTGAGATGGAAATTGAACTTCAAGATAATAAAAATGCCGCCATTATGCGTGCATATCGGCCAAGAATCAAGCCCAGAAAGCATCAGCAAAGTGGTCGATGACAAACGAGCTTATTTCTTTTTCTTTCATGCTTTGCACCTGAACAGCAATAACATCGAATCTGCAGTCGCATTCCCCTTCAGTGGAATAGGCAAGGTAAGCCCTTGCGGCTTTAATGATCTCATGCTGTTTCTGGAGAGTTACCGCCTCAGCCGGATGCCCCTTGGCAGAAGAGAGGCGTGTTTTTACTTCAACAAAACAGAGAGTCCGTCCATGCCTGGCGATAATATCGATTTCATTGCGGTGGTAGCGGTAATTCCGTTCAATGATGCTGTACCCCTTTTTGGCAAGATAGTTTGCCGCTAGCCGTTCCCCCTCCTGACCGAGCAGATGTGGTTCGTAAGAATCCGTCATGGTTTTTCGCCCAGTTGACGGAGCCTGAAGCTATGGCGATGAATAGGGCATCGTCCGTGCTGGCGAATGGCCTCGACATGTGCTTTTGTGGCGTATCCGACATGGCGATCAAAACCGTACTGCGGATATTGCGCACTATAGGCCACCATCAGCTCGTCCCGGTAGGTTTTGGCCAGCACCGAAGCCGCTGCAATCGAAAATACTTTTGAATCCCCCTTCACAACGGTTTCAAAAGGAATGGAGAGCTCAGTTTTGAACCTGTTGCCGTCAACAAGGAGCAGCTCCGGTCTCACCGGCAACGATGCAACAGCCAGGTTCATGGCAAGCATGGTTGCCTGGAGGATGTTGATCCGGTCGATAGTTTCCGG
>JAAXWX010000097.1 GCA_013334755.1 Chlorobiaceae bacterium
AAACGTTTTTTTATCTCTCCATACCGGACAGTTGACGCAAGCATGATGATCGGACAGTTTGTCAACGCAAAAACCGAATCCATAAATCGTTCAAATTCATCATCTTCCGTCTGATGGATGTTGATGTCAATCATAATGAAATTCCAGGATTGCTCGGACTTTGGTAAGGTATGGGCACTGTTGATCAACTTGAGGCATGTTTCAATACTGTTTGCTTCAGTACAATGACACCCCCAGGAATCAAGAAGATCCCGAAGCATCTCGCGTGCGATGGTATTTCGATTGACAACCAGAACTTTTGCAGTGGTGGATATCGAAGCTGGTAAAAGATTCCGGACAGATGATTTACCCTGTTTTTCAAGCATGATGTCAAAACTGAAAACAGATCCTTTCTCTGGCTGGCTTTCCACAATGATGTTGCCGCCCATCTTTTTGACAAGGTAGTTTGAAATTGAGAGACCAAGACCAGTACCGCCATATTTTCTGACGGTTGAGCCATCCGCCTGAATAAACGGTTCAAATATTGAACGTATGTTTTCAGGATTTATGCCAATACCGGTATCACTGACTGTACATCGTATCAAAAGATGTGTTTCAGTTTCCAGTTCGGAGATGATGCTCACGACTATATCACCCTGATGGGTAAATTTTATGGCATTACCGATGAGGTTAACAAGGACCTGTCGGATTCTTACCGGATCGCCTTTTAGGGCAAATGGTATATTCCTGCCAGTCAGAGTGGTTAATTCGAGTCCTTTTGCATGTGCAGAAAAACTAAGCATCTCGCAAACATTTTCCAGGAGTTCGAGAAGATCAAAGTCAACGGTATCAAGTTCAAGGCAATTTGCTTCAATCTTGGAAAAATCAAGAATATCGTTAATGATTTCCAGCAGGTTTTGGCTGCTGCAAATTATGGCATCAACATACTTGCGTTGTTCAGGATCAAGCCGGGTATCAAGAAGCAGGTCAGACATGCCGATAATTCCCCCCATGGGTGTCCGGATTTCATGGCTCATATTGGCAAGAAACTGACTTTTGGCCGCATTGGCTTCGCTGGCTTCCTTTACTTTCTCCTCAAGTTTGCGGTTGATCTCCTTAAGCTCATTTCTTGCAAGGTTTGCATCTTCAATGAGGTTAAGAAGCACATTTCTCTGATGTTCACGGTACATCTCATCAGAGTGATCATTGTACTCATCATTACTCTGATCATCATGCAGCAAAGCATCTGTTTCCGGAGCGAACTTGTAGGGGATAATACCAGTGTATTTCCCGAGATCCTGCCTCAGTTGTGCAACCAGTGTTTTCAGTTCGTTAATGCGAAGTTCTCTGCCTATCATAACACGATTGAAACGCTCAAGATCGTTCAGCATTTTCATCAGCTGTTTTTCCATTCTTTTGCGCTCGGTAATATCCGAAAAAAGTATGATGACGGAAGTTATCGTCCCATTGATCATAGATGGGCCGAAACGTGATTCAATTTCAAGGGGATCTCCATAAGGAAGACAGAGTTCACATTCAAGCATGGCCGGTTCTCCCGTGGCGAAGACCTTGTCTATTGTCCGGTGATATCTGCTGTCATGATCCGGCTCAATGATATGTTCACAGAGGTGCTCACCAATCTGCAGCGCATTTGTATGACCGGGCAAAGATCGGTTTATATAGGTTATCCGGTGATCGCTGTCAACGGCAATAATGGTATCAGGGCTGTTGATAAGTACAGAATTGAGAGTATTCTGGCTTTCACGTAAAGAGGTTAACGCAGCCTCCAGTTTTATCTGGGACAGTTCAAGCTCGTAATTTTTATCTTCGAGCTGTCGTTTGATATCTGAAAGATCGATTGATTTCCTGATAAGCTTGATATTCTGGTCAAGCAGAGCCGCCTGCTTCTGTAACAGTTCCTTTTCAATACGGGTGCTTTGCAATGAAGCGTTTTCAAGTTCTATTACCCGTTGCTGAAGATTATGGTATTCTGTATTTGACATGACCGATTGTATTGGGGGAAATGGGTTGTGGTGTATACAGTAACTGATTATTTTTTTCCAAGCACCCAGAGAACAACGGTTTCATTATGAAATTTTACTGATGACAGCTCTTTTTTTGTGTTATCAATGGGACCGATTTCTCCATAGGTATAAAAACCTATAAGAGGTACATCCTTTCCAAGGCATTCCTGGACAGCGTCAACTTCTTCCTGTATTCGACGTCCGAGAACCAGTTTTCTTCCAACGCAACTGAACATGATAACAGCCTGGGGGATTGCGCCGGCAAGAGACTTTTTAGCCTGTTCGGCCGCTTCTCTTGCTCCGTTGATGATATCTCCCCTTGATGCTGTTGTCAGGGTTACTTCGCTTCCTTCAGGAATGGATGCTGCCAGTGAGATTGTTCCTTTTTCATGGTCTACTGATAATCCGCAGCGTAATTGAAAAATATGTTCTGCGTTGTCAGCAGGATTACGGTCAATGATGCCGAACGGATATTCAAGACAAACAGCAGGAAGCCTTGCAGCCCTTTCTTCACCCAGAAAATCTTTGTACAGTTCAAGAGCATTGGCGTGTTCAAATTCTTTAACAACATTTCCTTCCGAAGATGTACAGAAAAAACTGTTTCCGATTGATGTAAAGCCGCTCCGTACACCGATACCGGTACTGAATCCTTTCTTTTTACCCACCATCAGGCCAACAATGGCATCTTTATAAACAGTGCCGTTATAATACTGAAACGTAGTTGCAAAACGCTCGTCATCGCCAAGACAACCACCGGTTATTTCAAAATCCTTGCCTAAACCCGACTGCAG
>JAAXWX010000057.1 GCA_013334755.1 Chlorobiaceae bacterium
AGGATACATTTTGCGGATGTACCCTTAAGAGAGAGGTTCATAAGCAGCACATTCTATCATAACCCGTTCAGCAAAGGAGAACAGCACATGATCCAGGGCCAGAATTTCAGCCGCCGGGACTTCATAAAAATATCATCGATTTTCCTTGCAGGATCCAGCGCACTCTCATTCGGTGCCGTACAGGCTTTTTCAGATCGCAACTCTGTTGTATCAGGCGAGTCTGGAGAAAAAGTCGTTTACTCTATCTGCGAGCACTGTTTCTGGCGATGCGGAATTGCCGCTCATGTGCGTGATGGCAAGGTATACAAGATCACCGGTTCGGAACATCACCCCCTCAGTCAGGGAAAACTCTGTCCGAGAGGTACCGGAGGAATCGGCCAGTTATACGACCCCGACCGTCTTGCCCACCCTCTGATTCGTGAAATAAAAGGTGGAAAACAGTACTACAGAAAAGCGACCTGGGATGAAGCTGTCGGAGTTGTTGCAGAAAAGCTATACAAAACAAGCCAGACATATGGTCCAAGTTCAATAGCTATGCTGCACCACGGCTTTGGTGTCTCGTTCTTCAAAAAAATGCTTTCGGAAATCGGTGTCAACAAAATTGCAAAACCATCCTATGACCTCTGCTGCGGTCCGGCCCGTCAGGCCGCGGTTCTTACCTATGGCTATCCGAGTGATACTCCCGAAGGGTTCGACATGAAGAACAGTAAATACATGATCTTTTTCGGTACCCATTTCGGAGAGAACATGCATAACACTGCCGTACAGGAGATTTCAGAAGGAATTCGGCGCGGAGCAAAAATTGTTGTTTTCGATCCTCGCTTCTCAACGCTTGCTGGAAAGGCTGAGCACTGGCTGCCCATCAAACCGGCAACGGATATCGCCATGATGCAGGGCCTCATGCATGTGCTTATCAGTGAAGAAATTTACGACAAGGCTTTTGTTGAAGCACACACCGTCGGTTTTGGCGAGCTTTGGGATTCCGTGAGAGAGATGACTCCGGAAAAAGTTTCAGCCATAACCGATATTCCTGCCGATGCCATTCGCAACGTGGCAAGAGAGTTCGCTTTTCATGCGCCAGCAGCCCTCGTGCATAGTGGACGACGAACCAACTGGTATGGAGATGCCCTGCAGCGACTCCGCGCCATCCTTATTCTCAACGCCCTGGTCGGCAACTTTAAAATGCCCGGCGGCGTCGTTGCCTTTGAAAAATTCCCCCTTGTTCAACCTCCGGCAGCGCACGAACACCCGGCCTATGAAAAAGAGGTCCACAGCAAATACCCCTTCTTTCCGAATGATGAGCCATCAAACACCATCGCTTCGCACGAAATTGTACAACAGGCTATAACAGGAGAGGTCAAGGCACTCTTGATTTACGGCGTTAATTTGCCGGAAACCATGACCCTTGGAAGAAAAGTCGCCATTGATGCGCTTGAAAAGGTTGACTTCATGGTTGCCATTGATGTGCTTCCGGCAGAGGTCACGGGTTACGCAGATGTGGTGCTTCCTGAATGCACCTATCTTGAGCGATACGATGATCTTGATAACGGACGCGCATTTCGCACTCCTTTTGTAGCACTTCGCCAGCCAGTTGTCCCGCCTATGTACGATTCAAAGCCCGGCAACCAGATCGCAAAAATGATCACCGATAAATGGGGACTGCACGGCGTCTTTGCCCCAACAGTCGAAGCCGGTCTGAATAAAAAACTCGGACTTATCGGCAGCTCTCTTGAAGAGATAAAGAAAAAAGGGGTTCTCGTCATGCCTGAAACAGACCTGTACCGCAAGCCCGGTGAACCACTCAACCTGAAAACACCCAGCGGAAAAATCGAACTTGCCTCAGAGCAGCTCAAGACTGGAGGATTCAACGCTGTTCCAATCTATACAGCCCATCCCGAACCACCTGCAGGCTTCTACCGGATGCTTACTGGCCGTAAACCGATGCTTACCTTCGGGCGAACGTCCAACAATCGTTTCCTTGGAGATCTTGCAACGGCAAAAGAAAACGAAGTATGGGTTAACCTGGAGATCGCCGGCAAGCACAACATTACGAATGGAGAGTATGTTCATCTGAAAAATCAGGACGGTGTTATCTCTGAATTTCCGGTAAAAGTCAAGGTTACCGAGAGAATACGACCCGATGCTGTCTACATGGTTCACGGGTTCGGGCATACCTCGGCCAAGCTCACATGGGCCTTCAAGCGGGGAGCCTCTCACAACCAGCTTATAACAAGAACAGACATAGATCCCGCAATGGGTGCTGTTGGCTTTCAGAACAATTTTGTGACATTTATCAAGGAGGCTAACGCATGAGCAACAAAAAAAATTATGGAATGGTTATTGATACCCGGGTCTGCGTTGGTTGTTCAGCCTGTGTTTATGCATGTAAATCAGAGAACAGCACACCTGAAGGTTACTGTCGGGACTGGGTAGTCCAGGAAACCAAAGGCTCATTTCCAAAACTTACCATGGAAAACCGGTCTGAGCGCTGCCAGCATTGCGACAACGCCCCCTGCGTAACCTACTGCCCAACCAGAGCATCGCACTATGCTGAAGACGGCACTGTCCAGATCAACCGGTCACGCTGTACGGGTTGCAAAGCTTGCATAGCCGCCTGCCCCTATGATGCCCGATACGTCCATCCGGAAGGCTTTGTCGACAAATGTTCACTCTGTCAGCACCGCACTGAAAAAGGACTGAAAACCGCATGTGTATCAATTTGTCCAACCGGCAGCCTGAATCTGGTCGATTTCAACGACCCGAATCAGGAGGCACAAAAACTTATGAACGGTAAACTTGTCTACCGACAGAAAGAACATGCCGGTACCGAACCAAGCCTCTACTGGATTTCTGCAAGCAATAAACCCGGAGCATAACATGATGGCAACTGCAGTCAGCGAAATGATATCAACGAAAATCAACCCGAATGTGTTACCCCATCTTCACATCTGGGAGTGGCACATCCCTCTCTATCTTTTTTTGGGAGGTCTGGCAGGAGGACTTCTGGTGATCACCTCTATCATGATCGTCATGAAAAGACAGTTTGGCATCGGCCCTCAGGACGTGGGTAATGGGTGTCCCTGCCTTGCCTTGCGCATAGGCGCAATTCTGTCGCCAGCGCTCCTCGGAATTGGTATGCTCTTTCTCTTTCTCGACCTTGCCCATCCTCTCTACGTCTGGGCATTCTATACCACCATTCAGCCTACCTCTCCCATGTCGGCAGGCAGCTGGATTTTGATTGCCTTCTTTCCCCTTGCGATCCTGCAGGCGATGCTGGTCAACCGAAGTCAACTGCGCAGTTTCAAAATCGAACCGATCAGCAAGGTTATTGACTGGACTGAAAAACATATGACCATAGTTGCCCTTGCCAATGCCCATATCGGTGTTGGAATAGGCATCTATACAGGAATACTTCTTTCCTTTTTCTCAGCCCGTCCGCTCTGGTCAAGCTCTATTCTCGGTATGCTTTTTCTTGTCTCCGGAATATCAAGTGCAGCAGCACTCATGTTGCTCTTTGCTCCAAAAAACGAAAAACCGGTTTACAGCATGATTGACGCAAACGCTATCTGGATCGAGCTCATGACGGTTGGTCTCTTTGTTCTCGGCGGTCTCACTGGTTCAGCAAACAGTCATGGCGCCATGATGCATCTTATTACCGGCGATGTCAATCTTGCCGGCATGTCTTACATGTTCTGGTTCTGGGGAATCTTTGTTATTTCGGGTCTTGTTGTACCCCTGGTCGTCGAGTTTCTTGAAGCTGCAGGTGTCCACATCAAGTTTCCCAACCTCGCTCCCGTCATGGTGCTTTGCGGTGGATTAATCCTCAGATTCCTTATAGTTTTTGCCGGTCAAAGCTACCACACTTTCATGTAAGAATGGTTCTGAAATAAAACTGTAATCCAGATAAAGGGCACCACACTTGTGATACTCTTTATTTGGGTTGGCAGAAACAGAGTGGATGTCGTTTGGAATTTTTAAAAATATTCCAGCCGCAAGATTGATGAAACACAAAAAAAATGTTCCTCAAAAAAGTGACAACAACAGAACTGTAAGCATTGCAGACTGATTGGTTATGCCCGGGTATCAACTTCAGGAAAGGAAATCAGCCTGCAACCCGATCACTCCATAGCCTTGTTCAGGTTGATTTGGCAGATTCGGACGCGATGATCGGACTGGGAGGCGAGGCTCCGAAGAGACGGTCGGTTAACCTTACATACCATGCTGCAGCCTGTACCTGAACGATATAGGCCAAGGCAATCAGCAGCGCGGCGTCAGCACCCTTTTCGCCGAAAACACCCAAGGCAATCGCAAGCGCAATCGAGAGATTCCGCATGACTGTTCCATAGACAAAGGCAATAGCATCGCTTCGTTTGAACAGAGTTTTGCCAACGAGAGTGCTGATGACAAAATTGATCGCATAAATCAACACCAGCGGCAGGAGCAGATTCGGCAGCATGGCCGGTTGCGCAAAAATGCTTTTTGCCTTGAGGGCTATGGATACAAACACGATGCCGAGAACGCCCAAAGTCGAAAACGGAGGAAACTTGGGCTTGAACTGCTGATTAAACTCCCGCTCGCCATAGGTAGTCACAAGCCAGCGCTGCGTAACTGTACCAAGCGCTAATGGCAGAAAAACAATCAACCCGATTTGCAGAAACACCTGCAAAAGCGGTATTTCGACCACAGCTCCCAGGAGCATCTTGAGATAGACCGGTGCCAGGAGAGAGCCTGCGATCAAACCAATCACCGTCATCTTCACGGCTGCTGGCACATTGCCCTTTGCAAAACCTGTCCAGGAGATGGTCATGCCCGAGGTTGGCAGCAATGAGGTCAGCAACAATGCGAGCCGGATCATGGGCTGATTCGCGAAAAACAGCAGCCCTGTGCCAAACCCGATGGCAGGCATCAGAAGAAAGTTGATGGCTAATGTGACGCTCTGCAGTTTATTGCCGCCGGGTTTGAAAAGCTCTCGCACGTTCATCGTGACCATCATAGGATAGACCATGAGAAATGTTAGCGGAAGAATGGTCCATCGCAGAAAAGATGGTTCGGCCACTGATCCGAACAACAACCCGGCCAACATGGCAAAAGGAATGCTCCAAACCAGGTGCTTTTGGAGCCACGTGAGTAATTTCCACATAGTCAATGTCCTTTCCTGAAAATTAGTTATTGGTTATTAAGTACGCAGACCAAATGCCCGGGACTGCATGGCGTCATTAGCAGGCTTCATCGGTGCGTCCATAAAACTGATCACGAAACGCAACTCCGGCGGGTTCCGCAAAAGCCTTATTTATATTTATTGTCATATGCTCATAATATAAAATTATAACTATTTGTCAAACTTCGACCAGAGGAATTCATCTGCCGCTGGAGCCTTCCGTCAGTTGAGCGCTATAGAAGTCACGCTTTACCTATATAATTCAGCAAAGGGAGGGTTTTGATCTTGTGATCAAGGCAAAAAGCTTTGTATTTTTTATAATCGATCTCCAGATAGGAATCAGGGCAGAGAGGAATGCCAGCGTTTCATTGCTCCGTTTTGCGCATATTTTTTGAATGAAAGATGTAAGAATTGAAATGTCTAAAAAACGGAGAACACAAATGAAAATTAAAGCCATTCGCCTGCATCACTGGGAAATTTGTGGACAAAAAAAAGCGAACAGGGCAGTTATTCTTTTCTGGTGTTTACAGCCTGCTGGCATCATGTGCTGCGAGTGATGTTTTTAGGATTGCTGATATTGATGTAACGATTTCTTGTTATCATTATTCCTCTTATTTATCGAGATTAAATGACTGACTGTCGTAAAAAAATAGCGGATCCTGCAATTGTTATTTATTATGGTGCGGACCCGGCGGGTTTTGGAGGTGGAAATAAAAGACACGTGACCAGCTTGCTTAATTGTTGGCATATGCTTATAATTTAGTTTATTTTACAACAACTGTCATAACGGTACTGATTGTATGAAAAGTCAAATGATCATCACGATAGGGGAAGGCAAGAAAGTCGATGCGGAGTTCAATGGATTTACCATTCATACCGACCAGTCCGTTCATGCGGGAGGTGAGGGTTCTGCTCCTGAGCCATTCACCCTCTTTCTTGCATCTATCGGAACCTGCGCAGGTATTTTTGTCTCTTCATTCTGTCAAAGCAGGGGCATCCCGACTGAGGGCGTAAGAATTGTTCAGTCCCATTTCGTCAATGAGTCAGGTCGCGGAATAGGGAAAATTGAGATTGCCATCGAACTGCCTGCAAGCTTTCCCGAGAAGTACAAGGATGCTGTTATCAATGCAGCTAATCTCTGTGCTGTTAAAAAGCACATTATGAATCCACCGGAATTTGTTGTGAAAACAGTTACAAGATGACCATCACAGGTTCAACATGGAGTCGTTGGTGAAACAAATACTCATTTTAGTTGGAAGCAGGTATTGAAGCAATGATAACTGTTCATAAAAATGGATATGAGGTTGAGCCAATGACGTCTGTTGGCCATTGGCTCAGAAAAGTTGTAGATATCAGAAAATGTGACTATGAAAACCAATCGTGTCGGACGGCCGACTCATTGCCGGTGCGTTCAGGATTTACCCCGGATAACCTGTTTCAGGCCGGATGGCATTTCTGCTGGAGAACTGCAAAGCGTTGTGCTGACGGTTGATGAGCTGGAGGCTATCAGACTGGCTGATAAAGAGGGGCTATATCAGGCTGATGCCGCAATGAGGATGAATGTATCCCGGCCAACTTTTGGCCGTATTCTTGAGGCTGCCCATAAAAAAGTGGCGGAAGCTATTGTGGATGGCAAAAAGCTCTGCATCGAGGGAGGTACATTTCGTTCTCTTTGCGACAGCACTCCCACTGATCGTCCCAATATTTGTGAATGCCCTGAATGTGGTTTCAAACTTCCGCACCAGAAGGGCGAACCTTGTCGTGAAAGTGTTTGTCCTCATTGCAGCGCTCCACTGAAACGTATGGGTGGGTGTCTTCCCGAAGACACCCTTCAGGGATGATAGCTTTGACTTAAATCACACTCTTTTTTTAACTTTATTTGTTGTTGGACGCCATGCATGATTCCTGGAACAGCCCTGATAAATTTAATCGTGAAGCATTACAGTGGGATGAAAATCCTCGACGAAGTGCGCTTGCTTTAGCCGTATCGAAAGCAATCATTGCATCGGCAAGCCCCAATAAAACCATGCGCGCCCTTGAATTCGGTTGCGGCACCGGTCTTGTCACAATGGAAATCGCTTCGCTTGCAGGATCGATAGTAGCAATTGATACGTCCAGGGAAATGCTTGCCGTGTTCTATGAGAAAATCAGGACATCCGGGATCACGAACATCGAAACCAGAGAAATTGACCTCTTGTCTCCCTTACAGAACGGTCTGCAGCAAGAGAGCTTCGATCTGATCTACAGCAGCATGACCCTTCACCATATCAGTGATACAGCAGGATTTCTCAATCGTATTTCAAATATACTCGCCCCTGGAGGCATGATCGCAATAGCTGATCTTGACAAGGAGGATGGTCTGTTTCATGATGACCCGCTGGAAAAGGTTCATCATGGATTTGAGCGTGAGGAACTTGCGGCTATGCTTGAGGCGGCAGGGCTGCAGAAAACAATGTTTCAAACCGCTTATCAGTTTGAAAAGGAGAACAGGGAAGGGAAAAGAGTTGTGTATCCGGTTTTTCTTGTCACCGCCATAAAAGAAAAATCTTGAGCTTGGACTGTATCTGATGTTTTTGAAGCATAACAGACAATATTCACCATGATTATCAAACAGAGGAACCTGATGCAAAAAAGAAGAGTTCTTTTAAGCACTGGTGTCATGCTTTTTTTGGCGAGTTGCACCAATCAGCCTCAAAAGAGTATCGATATTGACGGAAACAGTTACACCACGTTGAAGATCGGCACAATGCACTGGGCAGGAGAAAATCTTGATGTTGCGCGCTATCGGAATGGCGATTCAATTCCTGAAATAAAGGATCCTGGCGCATGGCCAACACTGACAACAGGTGCATGGTGTTATAACGAAAACAAAACTGAAAACGGTAAAACGTACGGAAAGCTCTATAACTGGTATGCGGTCAATGACCCAAGGGGCCTTGCTCCCAAAGGCTGGCACGTGGCCACTGATGCAGAGTGGTCTGAATTGACCGACTTGCTTGGCGGAGCAGAAGAGGCTGGTGGAGCAATGAAGGCAACAGTACACTGGAAAGAGTCGAATGACAGAGCGAATAATAATAAAAGCGGATTTGCTGCTCTTCCGGCTGGGGCACGCAGGGATACTGATGGAAAGTTTATGGTACCCGGGGAGTACAGTCGCATGTGGTCTTCAACTGAAATAACAACAAAAAGTGCATGGGTATCGGCGCTTGGCTATTTCGATACTTTTATTCGGCGGGGAAAGGCAAATAAAAACAACGGCTTTTCGGTTCGCTGTGTCAAGGATAAAGATTAAGGTAACATCCTGAAAGAGGTGTTTTATACATCAATTCCATGAAAACTACTTTTTTATGGAATTATTATATTACGACACTAAACTCAGCTTCCACAAAGGAGGTGCAAGTTCTCATTATTTTATCAATCATGTAAATACTTCAGATATGAATATCGATCGCGTGGTTTTTGCCGTAGCAGGCTTTTTCGTTCTTTCAAGTGTTTTGCTCTCCATCTATCATAATCCCAACTGGCTCTGGTTTACCGGTTTTGTAGGCGCCAACCTTTTTCAGGCAGCATTTACAGGCTTCTGTCCACTTGCTAAAATTCTAAAGGCCGCCGGTATACAACCTGGTCAAGCCTTCAAATAACTCCGCCACGGTTGTATTGATTTGCATTTCAGGAGCAACAAAAAGGCGATAACCTGAAGCATTACATGCAACAGTTATCGCCTTTTTGTTGCAGTATCTCCATAATGAAACAGGGAAAAGTTCTCAGCCCTCATTATTTAAGAGAAGCGCTTTTGGCAGGCTTTTCCTGACGCCCTGTTTTTTCACACGTCGATATCTTCAACAGGATATAAAGAGGACAAAATCCTGTCAGCGAGGTCAAAAGCGGCACAAGCCCGACTGCGCCCCACCATGATTGGGATATAATACCGACAAGAATAATCACAACTCCGATTACTCCCCGGATTTTTCTGTCAGTTTGCCCCATGTTTTGTTTCATTGTTTCTTTCCGGTAAAAAGTGAGAAAGGCCAAGTGGCAAAAAATACATGTTTATAATGTAATATACTGCAATATATTTTCATGACAAGTGATCATCTGTTTACATCTATTTCAAACATTTCAGCTGATGTTGCGCAACAAAAAAAAGTATCACTTCAGTGTCGGAATTTTTTGTACAAATGAAGTTTCAGACAAGATTTTAGAGTCATTCCACCACACTGTCAATATATATCCTTCGGTAAAAATAATATTTACCATGATCGCTCATGGATAAGATTACAGATGCTCCACTAAAAAGAAAAAAAAGCTGAGAACAGATATTTCGACCACATGAGATGATGCTTCAGGAATAAAAAAAATATCCTTGTTTATTGCGAGCATACGATAAGAGGGGCTTTCCCTGCTGATCGTTAACTGTTCTCAAGGTGTACGCAACTAATACGGTCTTGCTGTTGTTGTTTTTTTAATCGATAGTGATGATCATTTCTGCTATAGGGTTGCAGGAATGCTTATCGGGAAATCAGTCACAGACTGTCATCAAGCAGTCGGCACGTAAATCCTCGGAAGTACTTGACACTCGTATTTGATTGATCAGCGCCAGAGCTTTATACGAGCTAATGCGTTTCCTTTGACGATCAGAGAACTTTATTTAAAAAGAATTAAGTGCTTCAGGAATACCGAATATTGCAGACAATAATCTGTAATGGCAACGTAACCTCAAAAATAATCTTAAAACTTCCTTGATGCATCATTACTCTGGCTGATCGCAGAATATAAGACAGGTTGTTTTCAGTGCACAAATTGCTTGCAGACGGAGTACTTCCTTTTGATAACAATCTCGTGTATGACGACACTATTTTGAGGAGAGACAGCTTATGAAGAAGCTTCGAATTGCCCAGATAGCTCCTTTAGTGGAGCGAGTACCGCCGCTAAAATATGGCGGAACAGAACGGGTTGTCTACCATTTAACCGAAGGGCTCGTGGAGAAGGGCCATGAAGTTACTCTGTTTGCCTCGGGAGATTCCCTGACAAGCGCAAGGCTTGTTGCTCCCATCAGTGAGGGCCTTC
>JAAXWX010000098.1 GCA_013334755.1 Chlorobiaceae bacterium
TTTATCAGTGTTGTGTCTGAATCCTTGAAAAATGGTGAGGATGTTTCCCTTGTCGGCTTTGGAACCTTCAGCATTGTTGACAGAGCTGAAAGAGAAGGGCGTAACCCCCTGACTGGTGAAGCTATTACCATTGCAGCTAAAAAAGTTGTCAAGTTTAAGCCTGGTAAAACCTTGAAAGAAGAGGTTGGCGGATAATCTCGATGTTCTGATGTTTGCATTGTTTTATAAGTCCATCATACAGTCGTGTGGTGGACTTTTTTTCATTTCTCACGCTACTCCCTCTCTATTCTTCAGAAAAAATCTTGTTAACACATGCACAGGAAATATTTGTTCCCCTGAAAGAACCCCTTGATTAGCTATATTGAGCACTGAGAATCATTAACTCTCGTGCTGTTATTTCTATGGAACGTGGACCCGGAAAAAAACCGGAATGGCTGAAAATCAGGATGGCTTCCGGAGCATCGTTTGCCTCGACACGCCAATTACTCAATCGCCATAGCCTTCACACCGTCTGCCGGTCAGCGTTGTGCCCGAATTTGCAGGAGTGCTGGTCAAGAGGCACAGCAACCTTTCTCCTGCTTGGCAATGTCTGTACTCGAACATGCAGTTTCTGTGCTGTCGGCAAAGCAGCAAATCCCCCGGTTCCGGATCCTCATGAGCCGGAAAACATAGCACTCGCCGTTAAATCCATGCGTCTTAAGCATGCCGTACTGACCAGTGTAACTCGTGACGACCTGCATGACGGGGGGGCAGAATACTGGATTGAGACCATTCGCGCTATCCGTGCTCTCACACCTTCGGTGACCATTGAATGCCTCATTCCCGATTTTCAAGCAAATGAACATGCACTTGACCTGGTCATGCGGGAGGCTCCAGAAGTATTGAACCATAATATCGAAACGGTACCATCGCTTTATAAGAAGGTTCGCCCGCAGGCAAGCTACAAGGCCTCGCTGGGTCTGTTAAAGCGGGCAAAGCAGAAGCATGGCCTTGTCACAAAATCAGGATTGATGGTAGGCATGGGTGAAACTGATGACGAGGTTGCCATCTCGCTTAACGACCTTATTCTTCATGGTTGCGACATGGTTACCATCGGCCAATACCTGCAGCCATCCTCTCGGCATCTGCCAGTTGAACACTATATCACACCTGAAGCATTTGAGCAATACAAGATTTTCGCTGAAGCTGCAGGGTTCCGGCATGTACAATCCGGCCCGTTCGTCCGAAGTTCTTATCATGCAGATGCATTGTCAATTGAGTCAGAAAAAACTTGTTAATCATTAACCTCTCCTGAATCATGCAACTATCGGTACCAATGATGATTTATGCCTACTGGGCCTTTGCTTTCCTTGTAGGTATCCTCTTTTTCAAAAAAGATATTCTGTCATTCAACCGGGAATTTGACACAAGGAGAGTTACCCTGCTGGTTGGTTCTCTTATCATTATTGCAATTAATGCCTGGGTCTATTCCCATTCCACCACTGATGGTGGACGTGCACTCGATTGGCTGACCGTTCTGGTTTTCAGCATCGGCAACGGCATTGCCGAAACGTTCATGTTCTATGCGGTTTTTCGTCTCGGTATTGCACTTGCAGGTCGCTTCACACAAAGCCCCTGGGTGCTCTTTATTGCCGGCTTCATGTTTTTCATGATTTACAGTGGTCTTATCCATGGCCTCTTCTGGATTACTATCCTGCCGGAGCATGTCGTGCAAACAAGTCCCTATAAACCTTTTTTCATGCCGGTTCAGTTGCTGATTGCCGGCAGTTGGGCACTGAATTTTTTCTGGTACCGTGATATCAGAAGCGTCCTCTTCCTGCACGCACTGGTAGATTTGACCATGGTCTGGAACGTCAAATTTTCACTCTTCAATTAAACGTTGTTACAGTACAATTAACATTTCCTGCCACCCTTGCACCTTGAAAAAATCATACGACTATTTTTTCAAGGTGCCGTAAAAGCACAACTCAAACAATCAAAGTGACATGAAATCATTTAATGGAACCGTTCTGGTTGTCGGTGCTACCGGAAGAACAGGTGAATGGGTGGTTAAACGCCTTATAAATCATCATATCGATTACCATCTTTTTGTCCGCTCAGGCGAAAAAGCAATTGAACTTTTTGGTCCTGAAGTTATTGATAAGCTAACCATAGGCAGTATCGAACATTCAGAGGAGATTAATTCTGCGCTGCTGAATGCTGATGCTGTGATCTGCGCAATCGGCGGAAAGGTAACCGATCCTGATGCACCTCCACCATCGGCAATAGACCGTGATGGCGTCAAGAGGCTTGCAAACCTTGCCAAAGAGCATGGTATCAAACAGTTTATTCTCATCAGTTCTCTTGCAGTAACCAAACCAGATCATCCCCTGAACAAATATGGTCATGTACTCACCATGAAACTTGAAGGTGAAGATGAGGTACGCAGACTCTTTTCAGAGCAGGGATATTCCTACACAGTCCTCCGGCCAGGTGGCCTGACTGACGGTCCCCCACTGAAGCATAACCTTATTTTTGATACCGGTGACAGAATCACCACAGGTATTATTGACCGGAGTGACGTAGCTGAAGTAGCCGTTCTCTCCCTTTTTATACCGGAAGCCCATAACCTCACTTTTGAACTGATTCAGTCAGAAGCCGCTCAGCATACTTCTCTCCATCATTTTTTCACCC
>JAAXWX010000010.1:0-4252 GCA_013334755.1 Chlorobiaceae bacterium
CCCGCAACGCCGTATTCTGCATAAACAGGAAAGTTGACTTCGGTGACCGATCCATTCCGGACTTCTGCCTTTACGGATTTACGTGCTATGTTCAGTTCCAGTGGTAACTTTTCGGTATCTATGTCAACCGAATAGATGCCTGGTTTAAGGTTTCCTACGAAGAATGTTCCATCGATCTGCCTCTGACCAAGTTTTCTGCCATTAAGGAGGATATCGACATTGTTGATGTCGGAAGATTTCAGCCTGGTATCGTTGGTGATATCAAGTGACCCGGCAAGTCCTCCTCTTGTATGACTTATTGCCGAACGATTGATAGGATAATTTCGTCTCCGTGAAAAACCCATATCCCATGTCATGGTAAATGATGCAAATTGTCGGGCCTCGGAAGTGATGATATTTTCAAGAAAGTTTGTTTCGGTTTCAAGCTTGTGGGCGTTATTCATGTTGTAACTGTACTGGAGCGTGAAGTGCATTCCCGCATTGATGAACTTGCTCCATGACCCGGAAAACCCAATCTCTCCTCCTGAGCGGGAAGTACCGAGGCGGATGAGATCAAAGTGTGAACCTCCGGGATACCAGTCAAGATAAAGGCTGGATAGAAGGTCACCGGTTTCAACGGCATAGGAGTTAAGCACCCTGCTGATGAGCGATGGGCTCAGATCGCTACGCAGGTCGGCGGTAACAGTTTTCTTGTCGTAGACAACTGACAGGTCATTTTGACTTCCAAGGCGCAAGTTGGCTTCATAGCGGTATTGTTTATCGTCATCAGGCAGCGCCGAAAGCGTCATCCATTGTGAAAGTGTCAGGAAAGCTCCAGGCAGGATAAATTTTTTTATCTCGCCTTCACCAGTCCTGGAATAGTTTCCATAGAGCATAATATCGAAAGGTTCTAACATCCCGGTCGAAAACCTTAACAAATGGTTTTCTTCACTTTCTGCTCCATCGGCAGAAAAGCCTGTTTCCTTCCAGCTTGAAAGGGTTGAAATATCCCAGTTTTTGCCGTGTCCTTCAAGTCGTGCATCCCGGCCATACCGATTGTTTGCTTGTGCTCCGTAAAGAGCAGCCGACCAGTTCCGGCCAAGAGAGAGTATCGATCCGGCAAGAAGTTCATTGTTACCGGTTTCAGGATTATGCTGCATGCCGGCCTCAAGGGTTATTCTGCTGTTCAGGCCATACTGGATGTGCGTGAATCCAGTCAGTGATCGTTTTTCCTTGCTTTCATCAAATGGATTACCAGTAAAACCCGAGCCCCCGCGAATCAGTAGTTCATGCGAAGGAAGACTCCTGTTCAAGATCGATATGGTATAATCAAGAACAGCAAAAGGTTTTTCTCGCAAAGAACGTTCATAAAGATAGACTTGGGTTTTTCTCAGTTCGCTGGTCATCCTGACATTACTGAATACAAACCTTCCGTCAAGCCCTATACGCTGACGGGCAACAACAACCCCGTCAAGTCTCAGTTCAGCGATTGAAGCAGGCATTCCACGGCCCTCAATCGAGCGTTGCTGTGTCCGGTCGAGTGAAAGGAAGACATCAGAGTCACTGAATCGCTCAAAATCAAGCTGGTTAAGGATGTTATGATTGTTCCATCCGAATTGGATTCCTGTTGCAGGTTCGTCACTGATCAAAGGATTAATATCGCTTGAGCCGGTTCCGAATCTCAGTGCAAGGTTTCTGTTGTAAGTCGTCCAGTGGTAATGGGTTGGATAAAACGAGTGTTCAGGATCTCCTTGCAGGGTAATATCCCAGACTCCACCAGCAACCCTGCCTCCAGTTTCAAGAAGGAGGTTTTTTTCGGGAGTACGTTCGAAATCGTAGGTTATTTCAGGTTCAAAACGCAGGAAGGAGAGTGAGCTGTTGGGAGCCTCAATATCAGGTTTAACTTTTACTTTTTCCTTAAAAACTCTGCCGCTTCCGGCCTGCCATGGCACATCGAGTTCAATGGCAAAGGCTGACGGATTAAAGCGGCCGTCAACAAGAAATGTCTTTTTCAGCTCATTGAGCGAAATACATGGGGTTTGTTCAATTATTTTAATGGACCCGGTGCTGAAATTCATGGTACCCAGAGAGGTCTGATAGGCAATTTGCAGCTGGTTGTTTTCGGGTGCTTTCAAGCCGGTTTTTTCAATAAATAGAGCAAAGGGGATCCAGTATATCCCGTTCTGATTGAAACAGAGATGGGTGCCGGAAGAACGTCGGTTGACAAAAATCTCGGCAAGAAGGGGCTCGGTTTGCTGAACTGCTTTTCCGGCAGATGTCTGGGGACGAAGCGTCTGTTCGCTTGTTTCTGCAGAAAAAGCCATTTTCTGCAAGCAGTAGTGCTGGCAGGTCAATACTGCCAGCACCATTCCCCAGCCATTAAAGGAGCGCATCAAGGGAAATTAAAGAGATTAACGGCTCAGAATGAAGGTCTTTTCAACAGCTTTACCGTCAATGTTTGCGTTTATGGCAAGAATATAATTGCCGGGTGTTTTTGGAAGAGGAATCTGGGTTGCAAGCGTACGATGGCTTCCAGGCAGCACAGGAGTCTGATTGATCTGCCCGGAGATGATCATCCCTGCCGGAGCTTTTTCCTGTTTCTGCTGGTCAGAAAATTTTGCTGCAGCACCAACGCCGGGGAACGCATCTTTTTTCCAGAGTGAATAATTTCCTTTCAATCGGGTATGGACATTGCCATTGTTCGTAACGTCTGCAAGAAGGGAAGATGATGTTTTGTCGAATGAAAGCGAGTTAAGGCTGCTTGATCGTTTGACGGGCTCAGCCTGGCCATAAACGCCTACACCGAGCTTGAATAGAATCTCAAGCGCCTTGGTGCTGTCTGCGTTCGTAACGGATGGCTGTTCAACAAAATAAATAATTGCCTTGTGCTCGCCTGGTTCAGGTTTTACAGTCGGACGGATAGAGAATCTGACCACCTGGCTTTGTCCTGGCTCCACGGTAAAGGAGAGGGGATTGATCAGCATCCAGCGGTCAAGCGACTGTTTATCCGGAGGAAGAAGCTTGACCTCATTCTTTTCGTCGAGGGTCCAATTGTATACTTCTACTTTAACGGTTGCCGGTGTTTTTTTCAGGTTGAAAAGTTTTATTGATTCATTAACGGGTTTCTGGCCTATCGATAGCTCAAACATTGAGGGGGCTACGCCGATTTGACCCGGAGGAGGTTCGTCAGCCCGAAGAAGAGCTGGAGTAGCAGCAGTCATGATAAAGGCAAGCAGGAGAACAAAGGGGTTTTTCATCAGTCTGAAACAATTGAAATATTACATAAGGATAAAATTTACCTGGCATAAACCGGAATTATTCAGCCTTTTGCCGAAAAGTGGTCTTTCAGCACAAGGTCAGCACAAGGCAGCATCTCTGATCGCAGCAAGGCAAGTTTCTACAGAGTTGATGCGGTAATGGTATACTGGCCGCCGGAGTGCTGTCCTGAACGGTTGGTCTGCTCAAAATTAAGGTCCATGAGAATGCTGCCGATGGTTGCCTTGCTTCTTGAGATGCCGTTCAGACCGGTTTTAATGGATGCTCCGGTATTGCTGTTGTCGGTTACCTGGACATTTGAAATGATGATCCTGGATTCCCCGTTCGAAAGGATTTCCTTCCCTTTGGGAACCGTGACGGCCACACTCGCTGCTCCATCTTTTGAAAAGCCTCTCACAGCCCAGACATTCGGGATCCTGACAGAGGTATTGGTTCCATCCAGTTCCATTGTTGCTCCCATGAGTTTTCCTGCAGCAAGCTCGGAACCTCCGCTTGCTTCGCCTTTCCATGAAACATTCAGGGTGTTGTTGCCTTCGTCAATAGCCTCAGATGAGGGCGTTGCAAAGTTGAGGTTCAGGCTGGAATAGAAGTGGAGAACAATGAAATCGGGAATGTTTGCGGAAATATCTGCACTTCCGCTGCTGCTGTTACCTTCACAAGACGCATTGCCTGCAGTTCCAAGAGAAATTGCAGCGCAAAGTAATATAGCCTCGATGTGTTTCCATTTAACCATTGGGGGATCCTTGTTGGTTAGGGGTTGACCAAAAAAGAGTAAGAATTACAATACAACTATTAATATAACAAGTAGATGCGTAACAAGAAAAGCCTCCCGAAAGCTTTTTTTAATTTTTAGTCCTGTTTTTCAGTCATGAATGGTGTTTTCGTGCGGAAAGCACCCCGGCTCATCATGATACTGTACCGGGGTGCTTTGTTTTTCAGTCAGGTTCCTGCGTATTGTTGCTTATATCGTTGTTGCGGTGATGGTATACTGTCCACC